>JAJFIE010000149.1 GCA_021775275.1 Rhodospirillales bacterium
GGTCGGTTGGGCCCATGATGATATTGTCATAACCGCCGGGACCGGACCCGGCGACCACATAGGACGAATTGTCCGCGCCCCGCGCCAACAGATCAATCCGCAATCGGCGACAGTTCTCCCGCTCGCTTTCGCCCATGACCAGGCTGTCCGGCAGTGCCTCAAACGCCGCCGACGTCAAATCGCACACATAGTGTATTTTGGCAATTTCAGCCGGTGATTTCACATAGCGCAATCGGTGCATCATGATCGCCGAATCTACAAATTCGGCGTTACCCATCCTGGTCCTGAGTGTGTCGAAGTCCTGCGCGGGCATGCGAAGCACACTCTCCGCTCCCAGTGAAGCGCCGAGTCGCCCGAAACGACCGACCTGCTCCTTTAACGCTTCAGCCACCAGTGAAATACCATCGTCGTCCGGTCGGGGCGACGACCACGTCCGGATGTCGTCGACCCACGTCGCACTCATGCCCGCCGCGCCAATGCCCGGAATAACGGCGATGGGCTTTCCGTCCAGTGGCAGGACAACAAACCACGGGCGGGTCGGGCTTTCCCAGAACTGGGTCAGAAACCCGGTAAAATAGCGGACTTCCGCCTCGGTCGTCAGCAGGACCGCATCAAGTTCCAGTTCGCGCATGCAGGCTTGCGCACGGGCCAGGCGTTGTTCAAATTCCGTCAGCAGAAACCCGCGTGGTGGTGGTGTCAGCATCAAAATTTTACTCCTGAAGTGTTGTGCTGCGGGGACGATACCATGGTGTTCATTTTACGCGACGTTCTTTATTGTGCGCGGACCGATTTGACCACTGGAAAGACCGAGGCTCCTATGGAAGACATCGCCCGTCTGGAAAAACGTATCAGCGATCTGGAACAGCACGTCGCCTACCAGGACGCCACTATTCAGGATCTGAGCGATATGACCGCCCAGCAATGGAAGATCATTGATGGCCTGACCAAAAAGGCGACACGGCTGACAGAACATCTTATGGCACTTGAAGAATCGTCCAAATCCGCCACGCAGCAAGACCCGCCACCGCCACATTACTGAGCGCGCTACCCCTATGAGCATTCCGCATCTGTTTCTGATCGTTCTGGTCAATCTTGTCTGGGGCAGCCTGTTTGTCATGGCTACCCTTGGTCTAAACCAGTTCCCTCCGCTGCTGTTCACGGCATTGCGCTTCGGTCTGCTGTCTGTCGTTCTGATACCGTTTCTGCGCATCGTTCCCGGACAAATGAAACGCATCGGCGCGATTTCCATGGTCATGGGGATTGCCATGTACGTGACGCTCTATCTGGCTCTCGCCTGGACCAACAGCACTGCGGCCATTGCCATGGCCGGGCAGATAGAAGTCCCCATCGCTGTCTTGTTGGGTATTTTTTTGTTGGGTGAGCGCGCCAACCCGTTACGCATGATTGGCACTGGCGCCGCATTTGCGGGCGTCATGGTGATCGGCTTTGATCCTGTCATGCTGGATGACCTGCCAGCGCTCGGCATGATCACCTTATCGGCGGGGTTCTATGCCACCGCCATGATTCTGGTCAGAAACCTGGACAACGTCAGCCCGTTTGTCATCAATGCCTGGATGGCGGCGATCAGCACCGTACCGTTACTGCTTTTGTCCTATATTTTTGAAAGCGATCAGTGGGCCGCCGCCTTCAACGCCAATATGTGGGGATGGGGCACATTATTTTATTCCGCCTTTGTCGGTTCGCTGATTGGTCATGGCGGGATGTACTACCTGTTGCGGTTCTACCCCGTGGGGATGATCGCGCCATTTACCCTGTTGACGCCACTTTTTGCCGTCAGCGGCAGTGTGTTGTTTCTGGGGGATTCACTTACGTTGGCCTTGATCGTCGGTGGCCTGATGGTCCTGGCCGGGGTTGCCAGTGTGAATCTTGCAACCGGAACCAAAGAGCCATCCCCATGACTGAACCAATCCCTTGCTCGTGTTTCGTCTATGTGCTGGGTGCTGACGGACCCGGCGGATATCGCACCTATGTCGGCTGGACCACGGATCTGGCCCGCCGCCTTGCGCAACACAATGCCGGAACGGGAGCACGGTCAACGCGGGGCCGTCAGTGGGCCTTACTCTACGCTGAAAGTTTCGAGACAAAAACCGGGGCCATGAGTCGGGAATGGCACCTCAAACGGGACAGGCGGTTCCGCAAAATGCTGAGTGACGCCAGATCATGAACTCATGACATCGACAGGTACTCAATCTATATTGCCGCCATGAAACCCGTTCTTGTCGCCGCGTTCTATAGATTTGCCCTGCTCGATGATTTCGCCGGGATGCGGGCGGTATTGCTGGATAAATGCCGAACCGAAGACATTGTCGGCACGGTGTTGCTGGCCCATGAAGGCATCAACGGCACCATCGCGGGAACGGATCAAGGAATTGCCAACGTCCTGGCATACTTGCGCGCCGACCCCCGCCTTGGCGATTTCCCCCACAAGGAATCCCGTGCGGATACGCCACCCTTTCAGCGCATGAAGGTACGCCTGAAGAAAGAAATTGTGACCATGGGAGTCGAAAACATCAATCCCAATGAGACCGTTGGAACCTATGTGGATGCCGACCAATGGAACGCCCTGATTGCCGATCCCGACGTGGTGGTCGTGGACACCCGCAATGATTATGAGGTCGAGATCGGCACCTTCGAGGGCGCTATCAACCCGGATATCCATACGTTCCGGGAGTTCCCGGATTGGGCGCGGGATAACGGATTACTGGAGGGGCAAAAAAAAGTCGCCATGTTCTGCACCGGCGGTATCCGTTGCGAAAAAGCCACCGCGTATCTGCGCAAACAGGGCGTCGACCAGGTCTATCATCTCAACGGCGGCATTTTGAAATATCTCGAAACCGTGCCTGAAGACAAAAGCCTGTGGGACGGTGAATGCTATGTCTTCGATGATCGCGTCTCCGTGGGGCACGGTCTGAAACCCGGCCCCTACGACAGTTGCCCGGGCTGTGGCCGCCCGCTCAGCAAAGCCGACAAACTGTTAGCCCTCTACGAACGCGATATCTGCTGCCCCAGGTGCCACGACGACATAACACCTGAACAACGTCAGCGGTTCATGCAACGGCGCAAACAGAATGACCGCGACCGGGCGGGATTCTGAAATCATTCGCAGCGCCGCATCGTGCCGGGACGCTCGGTGAGTTGGAATCCGCTAGTGCAGTTGCCTGAAAAAATGATAATAAGGAACCTCCGCGTTCAATGCCAGTTGGTGTGACAGTGCACGGGCGCGGAATTCGTCCGGGCGTGAGCCGGGACAGTAAAGATGTCACGACGACGCTGGTGTCTGTGGCGTGATGGGGTAGGATGAAGGCGAGATGGCACGCAACCCGCGTTTATCCATCTTTATGAAAATACTCATCACCGGGTTCATCCTGCCCTTTCTGTTGAATATCCAGGGATCAGCACTTTCCACCGCATATGCTTGGGAGCGAACCCCCTTTGATCCGGTTTTCGCACCGGCGAATGGGCCGGGACAGGAAGAGATCGCCATCCCTCTCGATCAGCAGTTCAACGAAACCTTCATTGCCCAACAGAGAGGGGCTGGGGCGGTTATCCCGAAGGCTGCACAGGAACAGGATGATGGTCCATCTCCAGCGCTGGAAGCGGTCATGGAAAATGTTCGGAGCGTGACCTTAAGCGGAGTTGCGCCATCAGACACGAAGACGGATAAACCGGAAGTCCTGGCTAAATATCCCGGGACCGAAAATTCCAGATCGAGAATACGGTCCCGTCAGCACAACAGACCGGTAACCGGTGATGGACTGATTGCAGACCTGCTTCGCCTGTTCGGTTTTCGGGCAGATGGCGATACTGGAATTGAAACGGCGAACCGGGCCTCAAACGAGCAAACACGTGACACAAACGATGGCGCAATGCCTGTGGAGCCCGTAATATCGGCGGAATCCGTGGCCCAATCTGAGCCTGAGTATGTGCAGGAAACAGTGACGCCGGAACCGGTATTGCCGGCGCAGGCCGATGCTTCAACACCGGACGCGGTGGATTCAACGGGGGTTTTTCAGCAAATTACGACATGGTTCAAGGAAAACACCGAACCGGCCGATATTCCGGGCGAAACCCGATATCTGGTTCAGAGTGTCACCATTGATCTACCCCCGCCACTTGATGACGTTGTTGAGGTTGACAACTCCCCGGTGCTCGTGGACGACACCGTAAGTGGCGATGCGGGCGAACCTGAGGCTGAGATCACGATTGAGACCGGGATTGAGATCGAAGCCGAAATCGAGGCCAGGACCGGGATAGCGGCTGAAACCAAAACCGAAGCCGCAGACGCGGCGGATGCAGATCGAACGGAAATCACAAAGGTTACAACGGCTGATCCCGGGTTTTTTAGTCGACTGTTTGGTCAAAATCGGGAAGTTCCTGAATCGCCCGCTGTGTCTCCTGTTGAACCACTCGAAAACCCGATGAAGGAAACCCCCGAACCGGTTGTGCAAGTCGATAAACCAGAGCAGCCTCGACAGATCGCTTCTCTGGCGTCAGAGACGGCGCCGCCATTGATCCCTGACGCGCCAATCCCCGATACTCCAGAGGCGCAGGCTCCGGCGCCGGTTATTGCTGTCCCCGACATCGAACGAGCAGCGCCCAGCATCGAACGAAAAGGACCGCCGCCAAATTTCATTGATGTGGTCAGTTCGTTCTTCTCGGGTGAAAAAGTTACCTGGGCAAGGCGAGGCGGTGGTGAGCCGCCTGAACGCAATCAAGCAAGACAATCAACGCCACTTACAACGGCAGCACCTGCGACAAAAGAAACTGTGCCCGTTGCCGTGCAAAGCACAGTGCTTGTCGCGTCCCCGTCGGCTCCATCGAACGAGCCACAACAGACCCCGTTGGTGGATGCCGCTATCGCGGAGGCGCGGTGGCTCAATATCGACCCCGCTGCTGAAACAGCATTCGCCGTCGATATTGCCGTTCCGGTGTCCGACAAGGTCAAAATTCTGGAAGAAAAGCTGATCCTGGGTGATGAGGGACATTTAGGCCGTGCGTTGCCATTCGGCGATGATCCAGGCGAGAATTGTGTTCGGCGGCTGGCAGGGCAAACCTGGATATGCCTGGAATCCCTTGGCTGGCCAGCGGTCATTTCCGATGCCTTCATGGCCCGTGGCGTGCCGGAAGGGCGGACCAAGGCGATTGTTCGTTATGACCGGGATGAGGCCACGCAATACCGTGTTTCCTTTCCAACGGGAAGTTTCGATCGCATGCGTTTCCACTTCGAATATCTGCTGGGACCACCCAGCAAACAAAAGGAGGTCCTGGTGGCATTATTCGGCGAGCCCAGACGCACCAACCGTGTGGTCCACTGGGTTGCTGAACAGGCCGGTGACAAGTCGCCAGCCATCCTGGAAATCCGTGAAATTGACGATATTCGCTGGATGGAATCACCCGATAAAACCAACGGTGTTGTTCGCCTTTACCGCACGGGCGCAAAACCCGTCTTCGCCATGGTCATGTCGGCCGATTTGCGCCTGATCGAAGTTCGTCGATTGTCCAACAGGAACAAGAATAAGACCGCAACGCCCTGATGCACCTCCTTGCCTGACCCACACGCGCAACTTGCTTGTTTTGGCTCCAAAATTCGATCCCTGTGTCATTTTGAAGGGCTTCGGTTCAAAAAAACTCATTACGAATCAATAGGTTTATGAATTGGAAATTGCCAAATCAGCAAAAATTGTATAGAAGGCTGACCAAAGTGAAATCGCATAACATGATGATTTCGATGTATAATTTATGTGCCATGTGAAAGCGATTGCATTGTTGTTTCATCTGTGGCGAATTATAGTTAATGATCGACAGGTGTCTCGCTGGGAAAGCCGTCTGGCGTGGAGCGAAGACGAGGGAAATAGATTGGTCGGACCCTTCAAACCATTCCGTTGGATTGGTAACAGCATGGGGGCGGTGTGTCTCTGTGTGAGTCTCACTGCGGGCTTTAGTGCGTCAATTTCGGCGGCGCCTTTGGTCGATGAGATCAGTGTGCTTATCGAGACCCACAATCGAATTCTTGCGGCGCAGGCCGACGAACGCGCCGCGCGCGAGCAGATTGCCGTATCGGAAGGCGACTGGAATCCTGAACTTTCCGTGACCACAAGCTACGGCTACGAGCGACAGCTCAAAGGAAATGCGACAGCGGATACCAGCATGCCGCCTCGTGATTTGACCATGTCGCTCAGCCAGTTGCTGTGGGACTTCGGCTCTACCGACGCCGGTATCGACAAAGCCCGCCTGACCCACAATCAGTCACAGTCGACTCTTGTATCCACGCGCCAATCGTTGATTCTCGAAGGGATCAGCGCCTATCTGGAAGCGTTGCGTACCCAGAAACTGATTTTGTTCGCCCGGGAATCTGTCGGAAATATCCGCCATCAGGCCGAACTGGAGGATTCTCGCGTACAACGTGGGTCCGGTTTCACGACGGATGTTCTACAGGCCAAGACCGAGCTAGCAGGCGCCGAGGCGCGCTTGGTTGCCGCTATTGGCGCCTTCAAGGTCGCCGCTAACCGATACCGGGCAGTATTTGGTCATGATCCGGGTCCGGTTGAAGACATGTATGCGCCCATGACCCCGTTCGCGGACATTCCCGAAACCATTGAGGCCTCGATTGAAGTCGCCATGCGGGATAATCCGGCCCTGGATGCGGCGGCGACGGCGGCGCGCATTGCGCGCGCAGACATCAACATTACAGAGGCCGACGAATTTTACCCCCGGCTGGATGCGACCGCTGAAACGTCCTATCAGGAAGATGCCGAAGGAACGGTTGGTGAAAAAACCGAAAACCTTTTCAAGGTTGAATTGAGTTACGATTTCAACCTCGGCTTCACCGCATACAACACCCTCAGGGCTTCCGAGCAGGGCCATTTGGCGTTTGAAAAGCGTTACGAGGATGAAAAGGACCGGGTTGAGGAACAAATCCGTAATGCCTGGGATAATCTTGATACGGCGCGTTTGCGCGCGGATCATCTGACCAATCAGGCGAACATCGCGGGCGAGTTTCTGGAACTGGCCCAGCGGGAGCGGGAGCTGGGCAACCGCTCCCTGATTGATATTCTGCAAGCAGAAACACGGCTGATTAACGCCAACAGTGACGCCACGTCCGCACGAACGGATGTGGCATTGGCGGTGTACAACCTGTTGTCCGCCATGGGTCATCTTGAACTGGATGTTCTTGTAGAAAATTAATAACCCGGAGGACCGGATTTCGTTTGCTGAATTAACAAGACATTCCATAAAAGTTAATGTACTGTGAATAGCAAATTGGCGTTCGCCTTGAAGAAGTCATTGGCGGGCGAAAAGAAAACTGGCTTTCCGACGCCGCAACAATTCAATCTTGCAGCTCTTGACCGAAGGTAACGTGGCTTAACCACTTTAGCGGGGATTTAGCGTTGCCAAGAGAAGACCCGGGTCTGGAAAACGGCGCCAAAAACGCCGGGCAGACTGAAAACGGGAATCAGATTGTTGTCATTGAGGCAACCGACGCGTCGGCAGTAAAAGTGCCGGGAGGCGGTTGGCTGTTACATGCAGATTTCTCCCATAAGGGTCCGGACCTTCTTATTACCGGCAAGAACGGCGAACAGGTCCTTGTTCGCGACTTCTTCAAAACCGCAAATCCACCAGACCTGACCACCGATGGCGGCCTGATCCTGAAAGGGGAAATTGCCGCCCGTCTCGCCGGACCCCTCGCGCCGGGCCAGATCGCCCAGGCCGTCGACGGTTCTGCTGCGGAACCCATCGGACGCATTACCACGGTTGATGGCGACGTCGAGATCGAGCGGATTGATGGCACGCGCCTGACCGTGGCGGAAGGCGACCCCGTCTATCAGGGCGACGTGGTCGTGACGACCGAGAACGGCGCCATTGACATCGAGTTCGCTGACCTGTCCATCTTCTCGCTGGGTGGCGACGGTCGGATGGTTCTCGACGAAATGATCTACGATCCTGCTGAACAGGAAGGCGAGTTCGCCCTGTCCGTGGTCGCCGGCACGTTCTCGTTCATCAGCGGCAACATCGCCAAGACAGCGCCGGACGCAATGGTGCTCGACACCCCGGTGGCGACCATCGGCATTCGCGGCACCACGGTCGCCGGCAGCGTTGGGGGTGAAGGCGCGGAAAACGCCATCAGCCTGCTGGCGGACCCCGACGGGTTCATCGGCGAGGTGGTGATTTCCAATGCCGCCGGTACGGTGGTCATGAGTTCACTGGGCGCAACGGTGGTCATGACCAGCTTCAATCAGGCGCCGCCGACGCCGGTCACCCTCAGCCCCGATGAAATCGAGCAGCAATACGGCAGCGTGGTTTCCGGTCTGACCCTGCCCCCCACGCCGGGGGAAGAACCGGAACAGCAGGGCGAGCAGCTAACTCCCCAAGAGATTCAGACCCTGAGCGAATTCAATCAGGACATCGCAGAAGCCATCAACCAGGGAATCCAACAGCAGCAACTGTTCCAACAGCAATTCCAGCAGGCGCTAACGCAGGTTGATCGCATTCTCGCGCCCAAGGATATCCCGCCAGAGCTCATCCAGCAGGCATTTGCGGAAATTTCGGCGACCGTCGATCCCGGTTTCGGTGTTGCAGTAGACGCGTTTTCCACGAGCGTAACGGAAATATCCAGCGCCAGCACGGTGGCGGCGGCGGCTGAAACGGAAGCGGCCGCACAATCGATCACTATCAATTCCTCGGCAACCAGTTCGCTGAGCGCCTCGGATACCGGTCTGACACCGACCCAGGCAAATGATGTGGCGGATGTCATCACCTCGCCGCTGGATGCACTGAATGCGGCGGCGGCGATCTCGGCTGCTGCGGCGGCGCTCGCAAAAGTGAACGAGGCCGCCGCGACATTTGCCGCAACCGGTGAGGAAGTGCCGACGGCCATTCGGGAGGCGCTTGCCGTTGGTGCGTTACTATCGACGGCGGCAACCAATGTTCGCGCCATCATTGATGCGGTTGTGGCGGCCTCGACAACGGTTATCAACGCGGCGGTCCAGGCCGCCAAGGACAATCCCGGCGACGCCTATAATCAGGCGCTCGCCACGGCGGCATCGGCACAGGGTGCGGCGATAAACGCCCAACTGAGCAGTGCAAACGCCGGAATCGTTTATGCGAATTTGCAGACCATTCTCGACGGTGTCGCCAATGCCTTGACCACCATTTCGACCCTGATGAGTGCGGGCCCGGCGGCATTGCAATCGGCAGTAACCAGCACATTGGCGGCGGCAAGTAACGCCGTGACGGCGGCCGATTTATCTGCGGATGCCGCATTTTCCACCATTGATACATCGGACCCGGCTCAGGCCATCATCCATGCCGCAACCGCCTCGACGCAGGCCGGGTTTGCGCAGGCCAAACTTCAGGACGCCGACGATGCCCTGATCAACTACCAGCTTGTGGCGCCCATTGACGCGTCGGCCCGCACGGCGCTCTCCAGTTTGACAGCAACTGTCAACACCGCAGAATCCGGAGCGGTCGCAGCATCGCAAAGTATCGGTTCGGCACAAGAATTGCGCGCGGCGGCAGATCAGTTCCGAAGTGGCGCCGCCGGGACAGCCGTTACCGACGCACAGACTGCGCGCAATGCTGCGGCGGCGACTGCGGGTACGGAAAATGGACAAGCCGACACGGCGGCTGATGCTGTGCTCGCCGCCCGGTCCGTGCTGGTCACCAAGCTGGTGGCGGCGTTCGTCGCCAACGCCACACACCAGGCCTGGATTGATGCGGTCGCGGAAGCCCAGGCGCTGGTGGATGGCGCTCTCGGGACGGCCAATGATACGGCTGGCACAGCAACGGTCTTCGGCGCGCAGGCTTCACTGGATGCGGCGAACGCCGCCAAGAATAATCCACCCAGCGACCTTTCAGGATCTTTACTTGATGCCTATCTGGTTTTGCAGGACAAGCTGATCGCCAATGCCCAGGCAGAGCTGGATTTCCAGAACAGCGTCAAGACGTTGTTCGATAACACGCTGACGACGGCAAATGGCAACCTCACCACGGCGGCAAATGATGCAGCCACGAAGCAGATCGCCGCAGATCAGGCTGAGTTGACCGTAGAGGGTCTGGTAACCGCAGCGGCGGGAACCGCCAACGGCGAAATTCTTCTGACCTCCAATATCTCGGGGATTTCGTTCAGCGTCGGCGTTGCGACGACGGATGCCGGTGGGGCAGATGTAACGTCCGATCTCAATGGACTGGCTGATGCGGCGACGACGACCGGGACCGCGACCGTGGCGCAGGTGGATACCCTGACCCTGTCGGGTGCGGTGGAAGTCGGTGATATCTTTAGGGTCACGCTGACCGCAACAGACCTGACGCCGGACTTCGGGCCGGTGACGGTGAGCTATACGGTGACGAGTGCCGATACCACGCTGGCGGCGATCCGAAACCAGTTAATCGATGCCATCAATACGAATGCCAGTATCGGTGGTCTTGAGGGCGTATTTGAGGCCGAACTGGATGACGCTCTGGTCGCGACACAGGCGTTATCCACTGCTGATGTTACCCTCGCCAAGGCGGAAGGCTTCCTCGCTTTGGCGCAATCAGCCGCGCAGGCCGAGGCTCAGACTATTTTTGACAATGAAGTCGCCAAGGCGTTGGTGCAAGCTGACCTTGCTGCGGCGAAAGCGGCTGAGGCACAGACGGCCGCCGACCAGGCCCAGTTCTTCGCCCGCTTCCCCGTCGATGGTGTGAGATTGGCTGACAAAGCGCTGGCTGAACAGAATGCCATTGTTGCAGGCGGCGCATCCGAGGAAGACACGGTTCGTTTCGGTGGTACGTTCTCGGCTGGCGAAACCGTCACCATTGATTTGGGCGCCGCCGGGTCGGCCACCTATACGATTACGAACAACATTCTGACGCTTGCCAATCTTGAGTCCGCGCTCGTCGATTTCGTTAATAACAACACAACACTTAACGTGACGGTCGAAGCCATTCCGGAAGTGGAGGATGGCGAGGACGGTGTCGTAAAAATCCGCGCCCTCGCCCGGCCCGGAGAGATTGATCTTACGGTAACGGAAAATGGCGGTTCACTGACCGTTGCAACCACCACAACGACGCTGAGTCAGTCTGGCGCCGAACAGGCGGCCGAGGCCGCTGCGGCTGCGGCGGCAACGGCTGCCCAGAATGTTGCAACGTTCGCCCAAAACGACGACCTGAGCCAGGACCCCGCCGCCGTCGCGGCGCGCGCCAAAGCCTTGGCGTCTGTACAGGCCGCATCAGCGCAGGCAGCCCAATCGGCGGCAGCGGCCCAGGCGTCCGGTGATACCGCGTGGTCGGCATCCGACCTGGCCGACGTGATTAATCCAACGTCGCATAATCCCGACGCGTTGGCTGCCGACCTTGCCGCCAAGCAGCAGGCTGAAGCTGATGCCAAGGCGCTGGAGGCCGCAGAAAAGGCCGCCGCCGCACTCGCCAAACAACAGGCCCAGCAAGCTGAAATCAACAAGACCGTTGCGGAACTGAATGCGCTCCGCGACGCCAATGATGCGGCGGATGCTGCTTTTGATGCACACCTGTCAGCCAACGGTGTCCTGACCGCCCGCACTGGCAGCGCCGATGGTAAAATCACGCTGACCTCCAATATTGCGGGTGTTGAACTTGACGGAACCGTGACGATATCTGGCAGTTCATCCGGCGCCCTTGCGACCACGACGACGAAGTCGTCTTCGACGGCGCAGGTCGATACGCTGACCATATCGGGAACACCCGCCGCGGGGGACACATACACGCTTTCTGTCTCGGTCAATCAGATCGACAACGTTGTCATCACGGGGACGCCGGAAGCTGGCGACACCTACTCTGTCACGATCAATGGCGCCACGGCGACGTACACCACAACGGGAACCGAGACCGGTCTGTCCGGCATCCGTAACGGTTTGGTCAGCGCCATTAATGCGGCGGGTGGTGGTACCAGCGCCGTAACGGCGGCGTCAGGCGCCAATGTTGGCGAATTGACCCTGACGGCGAATTCATCAGGAACGGCGTTTGCCTCATCCGCTACTGCCACAAAGGTGGCTGGCGGTGTCGCAGATAACTTTGCGCAAGCCTATACAACGGTTCAAAATTTCGCATCCACGTCGGTGAGCTATACGGCAACCGGCAGTGAAGGCGGCCTCGCCGGTGTCCGTAATGCATTGATCGACACCATCAATCAGAGTACCGGATTGGCAGGCCTGCGTGGTACGGCGGCCAAGGCGGCAGTGGACGCGGCAGCGGCGGCGCTTCAGGCGCAGCAGGCCGAAGCAAGAGCCGCCACGACGGCTGAAGAAATTACCCAACGCGCCAGCGATGTAAATACCGCAGCAGCGAACGCCGTTACAGCAGCTACGGCAGCTAAGACGGCGGCGGATGCCGCCGCAACGGCCAGCGCTGAGGCACAGCTACGCGCCGATGCTGCAACCGCTGCAGCTGATGGCGCCAGTGGGGCTGCCGCACGGGAGGCCGAGCGCGCCAACAATGCATCGGCAAGTGCTTCACAGGGCTCGGGCGCGGCGGCAAATTCCTCCAGTAGTGCGGATGCGTCATCTGATACCGCGACGGCAGCCGCTGATCTGCAAACGGCGCAGGATCAGGCTTCCGAACTGGCCGACGCGGCGGCGGCGGCGGCGACTGCGGCGGCGGCGCAAGCGGCGGCAGATGCCCAGGCGGCGGCCGATCAGGCAGCAACGGATAAGGCAGCGGCGGAAACGTTGGCAACGCAACAGGCGGCGGCATTTGCACAAACCGCCCTGGAGCAGGCGGATGCCGCCAGCAGTTTCGCAACGCTCGGGGCTGCGGCAGCCAAGAATGTCAATGCGGCGCTGGCGGCCACTTTTGCCGATCAGGCCCAGGCAGCAGCAGACGCTGCGCAGGCCGCCGCGAACGCGGCAGCAGATGCTGCGGCGGGCAAAGGAACGGCAGCGTTCGACCAGTCGCAATTGGCAGCAAGCCGCGCAACAGCCGCGAGCACCAGTGCGGGCGCGGCCGCCGCATCAAGCCAGATTGCGTCCGATGCCGGTTTGGCGGCGATCGCATGGACCGATGGCACAGCATCCTCCGACCGGTTGGCGGCAGCCAAGACCGCCGCAGCGGCCCAGGCTGCTGCGGCGCGCGCAGCGGACGCCGCATCGTCGGCGTCGGATGATGCAGCGCAAGCCGCACAGGATGCCGTCGCTCCAAATGTGGCGAAGGCGGCGGCGGAAGCCGCCGTTGCGTCACGCACGGCATCGCTGGCACAGGTTCAGGCGAAGCGTGTTGCGGCTGATGACGGTGACGATACCACCGATACGGCGATTGAGTCCGTCTGGGATTCGGCGATCACTCAGGCGCAATCGGCGTTAGCGGATGCGCAATCGGCGCTTGCCGACGCCACGGCGGCGGCGGCGGCGGCGGATCAGGCCAAGACGGTCGCGGAAGGGCGTGCGTCGGCAGCGGGGGATGCTGCTGCGGACGCAGCAGCGGCGGCGGGAGAGGCGGCGTCTGACGCAGGCTTCGCCGCAGCCTTCGAAATCGGTGCTCAAGCCTCGGCCCAGTTCAAGGTGGACGCGGCTCTCGCCGATATTCTGACCAAGGTCGCAGACGCCACCAACACCGCCAAGACCGAGGCCAGCGAGGCCGAGGCCGAGGCAACCACTGCGGCCGGTCTCGCCGCAAGTGATACATTTGTCACCGAGGATGCTGCCGCAGCGAACACGGCAGCCGCAAATGCGGATACCGCCAGCATTGATGCGACGCAGACGATCCTGGACGCGTTATCGCTGCTAAGCCCCGGCCATGGCATTACGTTGGGCACGAGTTCGGCAGCTGACCTGCTCAGCGCCGCATCCCAGGCGGCGGACGCCATTCAGGCGCTGGCAAATGGTTTCGTTGACGATGACGATATTGATCTGGCGGCCCTTGCGGTTGATCCCACGACAGGACTGATCGCGGCACAGAACGCCGCTGACCTTGCGCAGATTGCGTTGAAGAATTCCATCCTGGCGGCAGTTGATTCGCTGGAACAGACAATTGGCTCTGCCATCGCCAGTGCTGAAACAGCGGATGCGCAGGCCCTGGTGGCAAACCTGAACGCTGATCGTGAAGTCCTGCGACAGGCCGCCGCGCGCTCGGACCTTGACGCGGCCCAGGCGGCGGCAAACGCCGAGGCCAACCGGGCATCGGCGGAATCCAAAAGCGCGGCATCGGATGCGGAAGCGGCAACCGCGCGCGCCTCCGACGCACAGGCAGCCATTGATGCGGCAGCGTTGGCGCAAGCAGCTTCTGGTCGAGCTGCACAAGCGGTAATCGACTCCGGCGCCAGCCTGTTGGCAGCGCAAGGCGCCAGATCGACGGCAATTCAACAGGCTGATTTGGCGGCCACGGCGTTCGCCAACGCGGCCGGCGCCAGCAGTATTGATCCACGGGCATTTCAGGCTGCAAAGCAGGCAAATGATCGGGCGCAGGCAGCCAAGCAGGCCGCAGTCAAAGCCGTTACCGAAGTCAAGGCGGCGTTCGATGCGGCGACGGATGCAGCGAAGATTGCGTTAGCGGAAGCCACCAAGGCGCAGACGGCGGCTGACTCTGTGGACCTGACAGCAGCCAACTCGGCAGCGACGGCAGCAAGCAATGCAGCGACGGCAGCCAATACGGCAGCCGGCAGTGCAGCGACGGCGGCTGGGAACGCGCAGGCACTGGATGATACAGACGTCAACCTCACGTCGGCACAAATTCAGGCACTGGTGGCCACGGCGCGTGGCTTTGTTTCCGATGCATCCGGTTTCGCTGATACAGCAGCTCTGCAGGCGACAACAGCGTCAACTGCGCTTGCCACTGTGCCCTTGGCCGCCGAAGCCCGCCGAGATGCACAGACGGCGGCGGATGCGGCCCAGTCCGCGGCGGCGACCGCCAGCGGCGTGGCGCAGGTCGATACAATCACCATCTCCGGCACCGTAGAAGTGGACGACGTTTATTCGGTCACGGTTGGCGCCAAGACCACTACCTATACGGTGATTGCTGAAGATGTTGCGGGTGGCATTGATGCGGTCCGCAGCAAGCTGGTTCTGGCCATAAACAATGACACATCCGGCACCGGAGGAATTGTACTGGCGTCAGATGGCGCCGATACGGGGCAACTGATCCTGACCGCTATCAACGCCGGTATCTCGTTCTCAACCAGTGCGCAAGGAACCAACGGCGCGGACATTACAGATAACGCGGCATCGGTTGCGACCACCACGGCGAACCTCGGCGGCGCGTCGGAAGTGGCGCAGATTGATACGGTAACCATCGTCAACTCCGTGACGGCGGGTCATACCTATTCGCTAACCATCGACGGCAATACGGTTTCATATACGGCGGTTGGCGGTGATGACGCTGAAGCGGTTCGTGATCAGTTAATCGGTAAAATCAATGCCAGTACCGATATTGTTGCTGTTGTTGATATCACGACTGACGCCAGCATCACCAACGAGTTCACCCTGACGGCAGATACCGCCGGGGTTGCGTTTAGCGCCAGTTTACTGGTGACCGACAACACCAATGCGGCGGTCAACAACAAGGCGTCGGTTGCGACGACAACGGCGAACCTGAAAGGCGCCGACGATCTGGCTTCGTCTGCTGCGACGGAAGCCGCCACCCAGGCAGGCATAGTTGCAACGGAACTGGCGAATGCGCAGAGCGCATCGGCCCAGGCCGTGAAGTCCATAGAAGCCAATGACTGGGCCACAGCGGGCCAGGCGGCGGCGAGCGGTGCGACACCTGCAAAGACAGCAGACACCGCCGATATTACCATTGATACCGCGCAGGAGGGTGATACCTATAGCGTCACGGTGAATGGCCAGAAGTTCTCCCATGTGGCGGTAAATGGCGACACAACAGCGACCATTGCCACTCAATTATTCACGGATATCGGCACTGCGATCACGAACAACAATGCGAATTTGACGGGACTGACGGTGAGCAATCCCAGTGCCGGAACCATCAGTATTACTGGTAGCAATATCGATACGGTGGCGACGGATGACGGGTTTACCATCACCACGAAGGTTATCGATAGCAATACCGCCAATGCTGCGGGCACGTCGAGCGTCAGCATTACTGATTTTGATGTAACCAATGCAGCGGCAATTGCCGGGGTCGCGGATGATGCCCTGGCAGCGGCCAAGGCACAGGCTTCCATTGCCATTGCATCAGGCGTTTCCGTCGCGGATGCCGATGCAGCAGCCGAAGCGGCGGTGGATGCCCTGATTGCAGCGGCGGCGCGCCTGGACATCAGCATTACGGCTAATGTCACCAGCACGCAGGATGACAACGTTCAGCGCATCTCGGACGCCGTAACAGCTATCAAACTGGCGGCGACAGGTGTTGCCGACGCAGCACTGGCTGAATTGACGGGTATGGCAACCACACTGGGTGTGACCCTTACCGCCGTCAGTGGCACACGAACAGCGCAGGCGGAAGCGCTTGGCGTTCAGCTAAAAGCAGCGCTGACGGCTGCCATTGATATCGTAAATGATTCAAGCGTGTCGGCCGTTGCCAAGACCCTGGTACAGGATGCCGGGGACGCGATTGACGAAGCAGTTGCCGCCATAAAATCGGCAGATCGTAGCGCATCGGCGGCGGCGGACGCCATGGATGCGGCGGCGGCTCAGGCTACACTGGCATCGGCTTCCGGCACCCAGATTCTCACCCTGCGGCTGGATGCGGCGGAAGAAACCTACAATTCCGCATTACAGGAAGCGTCCTCTGCCGACGCCGCGGCTGATCTGTCTGCCGGTGAAGCACAAAACGCAGCGATCCGCGCCCTGACCGAAGCAAAAATCGCCATGGAGGCGGTTGATGCGACGTTGAACACAGCGTTGAGTTATGAAGCAAAACAGGTTGATGCGAATTATGTCAGCCCGGCCAGCCCGGGCTCGGTCGATCTGAGTGATGCAACGACGGTACCGGGCGCACTGAATGCGGCTGGTGTGGCCGCCAGCGGGGCCGACGGAACCGGTGGCGCTCTCGCCACCATCATTCAGGCAATCAGCGATCTAACAGCCAAGACCGGCAACTGGACAACGGCAGGGTCAGATTCAGCCGCCGCGCTGAATTCTGTCATATCGGCGATCGATACCGCCATTGATACCACCCAGCAAACCTATCTGGTAACTATTGCAAATACGATCTCGGGTGGCGACAGCTTTACCGCCACGTTCGATACGCAAGGCGGCGGCAGTGAAACAATCACGGTGACTGTTGGCGCCGGTCTTACGGCGGCGGCGGACATTCGTGACGCGATTGTGACAGCACTGGATGTCGCTACGGGGTTCAGTGCGGCGGCAGGGTTCGATGATGATGAACTTGTCCTGACGGCAGACAGCGTAACAGCGTTCTTTGCCGTGACCTTCAATAATTCGGGTGTCGTCGCAACAGAGTCCGATACGGAAGCCGGTCTCGGCGCCCTTCGCGCCGGATTGCAAACCGCATCCGTCACCGCGTCCAACATTCAGGGCGATGTAACGACGGCCACGGCGGCCGCCGGTACGACCGATGCGATCGATCAGGCCTTTACGGGGGACACCGTGGCGACGCTGGACAACACCAGCGGCGATGCGGTTGCCGATACAATCACGAGTTCAATTTTCACCACATTGGATGCTGATCTCGATGAGCCGACTGTCTCCAATGCGGAAAATCTGGCCACTCTGGCGGAGCAATCTGCGACCTCGGCATCCGGCGCAGCCGTCGATGCGGCAAACAGCGCCGCCCTGGCCGCTGCGCGGCTGGCTGCTGCCGAACAAGGCTCGGCGCAGGCTGAAGCGGGCCAGGTTCAATTTGAGCAGTTTGTCGCCAAGGCCACCGAACAACTGGCCCTGAAGGCTGCACAGGAAGCCGCCGCTGCGGTGCCAATCGCCGGTGATGATACGGCGGGCAACGATCCCGCCCGGAATGATGATGACGGCAATGCCGATGTACTCGAGGACAACAGCGTCATCATCAATGTGCTGGCCAATGATACGCGCACCGATCTGACCGCCTTGACCAATCCTTCTATCGCTTCTGTCGGCGCAGCGGCTAACGGCACAGTCACGATTATTGCCCAGGCCGATACGGTCACCCTTTCAGGTATCGCGGACACCAACACTGTCACGGTAACCGTCAACGGCGTCAGCGTGACCATTACAGCCAGTGGTACTGATCAGGATGCCATTCGCGACGCCCTGGTCCAGGCCATCAATACCGACGCCGCATTGGGCGCTGTTGTTGAAGCCACCGCCGACAGTAGCACGGTAGGCGCGTTGACCTTGTCCGCGTTTGTCCCTGGC
>JAJFIE010000150.1 GCA_021775275.1 Rhodospirillales bacterium
CCGCGTATCCCAGCGCAACAAAGATCAACCCATAGAGAATACTGACCCACCGGGCACGCCGCAGGTCCGCCCATCCTCGCGCCAGCCATTGCCATGGCTCATCCGTAGAGACGGTGTTGATACGATCAGCAAACGGCAGAGCTGCGCCATTGCCAATTGGTCTTCCTCCCTGGTTATCACGCGCCCCGGATTGCTCGCTGGTATCACCGGACAATATCCCCTCCTGTCATGCGGTTTCTATATAAAGTAACCGCAGCCGGAATATTTCCGCAAGGGGAACGCTAAAACCGGATCAGACGGCGGTGCCGCCCACGGTCAACTCGTCGATCAGCATAGTAGGTTGACCGACGCCAACGGGGACACCCTGACCGTCTTTTCCGCAGGTGCCAACGCCCGGATCAAGCGCCATGTCGTTGCCGATCTTCGAGACTCTGGTCAAAACATCGGGACCGTTGCCGATCAACGTTGCGCCTTTCAGGGGGCGTCCGATCTTGCCACCATCGATCTCATAGGCCTCCGTGCACGAAAACACGAACTTCCCGGAGGTGATATCCACCTGACCACCACCGAAGGTGACGGCGTAGACGCCCTTGTCCACCCCGGACAGAATGTCATCCGGGTCATGGTCGCCATTTAACATAATGGTATTGGTCATGCGAGGGATCGGCGCATGCGCGTAGCTCTGTCGGCGACCGTTGCCGGTGGATGCTGCTCCCATCAAGCGGCCGTTTAGCCGATCATGCAGGTAGCCGGTCAGGACACCGTCCTCAATCAGGACAGTGCGTTGACTGGGCGTACCTTCGTCATCCACGGTGAGCGAGCCGCGCCGGTCCGGCATGGTGCCATCATCAACAACCGTGACGCCCGGTGACGCGATGCGTTGACCCATAAGGCCAGAGAAGGCCGATGTTTTCTTACGGTTGAAATCGCCCTCAAGGCCATGGCCAATGGCCTCATGCAGCAAGATACCGGGCCAGCCTGCGCCGAGCACAACCGGCACGGCGCCAGCCGGGGCGGGAATTGCTTCCAAATTGACGCTTGCCTGCCGGATGGCTTCATGGACAGCATTCTGCCAGCAATCCGGATCAATATAGGCGTCGTAGGATGCCCGCCCGCCAGTGCCGTGACCACCGGATTCCATGCGACCGTCATGCTCCAGGACAACCGATACATTCAGACGTACCAGGGGGCGGATATCACCGACACGATACCCCCCTGCGCGGACAATCTGCACCGCCTGCCATTCGCCGGAAATACTGGCGCTGACCTGACGGACCCGATCATCCTTTCCGCGCGCATAGGCATCGATATTTTGCAGCAGTTTTACCTTCGCTTCAAAAGCCATATCGGTGAGAGGATTGTCCGCCACATATAGGCCCTGATTGGTTCCCTTTGGGGCCTCGGCTGCGGCGCCTGAATGCCCGGCGGTAACAGCGCGAACCGTATCTGCGGCGCGATGCATGGCGTCTTCGCTCAATTCCGAGGCATGAGCATAACCGGTGGCTTCGCCAGCGACGGTTCTCAAGCCAAATCCATGAAGAGTGTCATAGCTGGCTCCCTTCAACTGCCCATCGTCATAGCTCAGGCTTTCGCTCTGCCGGTATTCCAGAAACAGCTCACCATCGTCAGCATTCACCGAGGCATCATTCACGATGCGCTCCACGCGGGTGCGCTCCAGTCCGGCGTTATTGTAGAAAATCTCATCGGTGGTCGGAAGGCCAGTCATGGCGGCGTGAATCCTTGTCGACGTGTTGCAGGTTGGTTGCCTGATATGGCAGGTGTCAGCCTCGGTTAATCTATTATCATTATATAGGGTACGAATCCGCCGCTGGCGAGGGCCAGTTGCCGGATTGTAATCATGCATGCATATTCATATATGCTTCAAGGCTCATACGAGAGACAAATCCAAATGTTTCGGCGGGTACTGGACTTGATTCTATGAGAAATTCGGGCGGATCATTCCGAATAATGAACATCAATCCGAAAAATTGGTTCGATGGGCAGATACGACGGCAGGTCTGGCTGGCCTTTGCTGGCATGGCGGCGTTGTTCTTTCTGGCGTTCTTCAAGTCCTACTCCGATTTACGCGAACTGGGCGCCATCGTCGATGTGATCAATGAACTCGACGGTGTCGCCGTCAGTGTCCAGTATATGCAGCACGATGATAATGCCTTTCTTCTCGGCCACGCTGAGCACGCCGCAGAGTTCGAGGAGCATGCGGCCCGCGGAATAAGGCACTGGGAGGCATTCCGCGCATTTCAGGATGCCTTTGGCGATGTTTCCGAAATCGAGAAGCCCCTGTTCGAGACCATCGAAACCTCCATCGGGCACTTCATCAACGACTCCCGTTCATTGTTTGCTGCTTTTGAATTGCAGCAACGTTCGAGGGCAAACACCATCAGCATCGTTGAGCAACTTGCCGACGCGGTTGCCAGCGAAGGCAATATCGGCAACATTGCGCCGGTTTTCCGAGAATTGCTGTTGTTGCTTGTCTATTTACCAGGGGCCGGCAAGGCGGAGGATGAGAGCGGGCCTGGAGACACATTCAAATATGCACGGATGCTGGAAGGTTTTGACCAACGGCTTGCGGCGGTCAGTACGGAAAGCAGCATTGCCGAGGTATTTGCGGCTTTACAGACCGCGATTGATGAATTGGTAAAAACCAGTGAAAATCTGGGAGAGGCCTGGAGGAAGGCTGATGAGGGTGGCAATGCAATCGATGCCGCCGTGACGAGATATGTTGATATCTACCTGAATAAAATTGATGAATTCATGGTTTCGGAGCGAAACGATTTCATCATCGTAACATTGATTATTTTGTTGAGCGGCATATTGATGGCCTATCGCATCGGCCAATCCATTAATACTCCGGTCGGGCATCTGGTCAGCGCAGCAAAAGCTTTCGAATCAGGAGATTTTGAATACCGTGTACGCATGGGTAGCAAGAGCGAGTTGAGCAGTGTCGCCAATGCCTTTAATGCCATGGCAGAAGAGGTTCAGGCGTTCAATCGGACTCTGGAGCAACGTGTGCTGGAAAGAACAGAAGAACTCGAGAAAACCCAAATGAACCTGATTAACAGCCAGGAAGGGTTAATTGCCGCGCAGCGCATTGCGCGGCTGGGCAACTGGGAGTGGGATGTTGCGAGTGGAAAAAGTATCTGGTCCTATGAGTTCTCTCGTATCTTCGATCACGACCCCGAGGTCGTCGCGCCCACTTACGAAGCGTATCTCGCGCTCGTCCATCCGAATGAACGGCGAATGGTTCAGGACACACTCAGCGAAAGCCTTAAAAACCATGCGCCCTATAAGATGGAATATCGCGTGGTGCATGCCGATGGCAAGGTGGTCCATGTTCTGGAGCAGGGGGAGCCTCGGTACGCAGGCGATGGTACGCCATTAACCATGAACGGAACTGTCCAGGACATCACTGATCGTGTCCATGCCGATCAGGATATGCAGGCCAGTCGGGAAATTTTGGAGCGGCAAGCGAGCGAGCTCAGGGACTTGGCGGAACTGAACGCCGTGGCGCGCGAGGAAGCGGAAAGCGCTGCCAGGGCGAAGTCCGAGTTTCTGGCCAACATGAGCCATGAAATCCGCACTCCGATGAACGCGATCATTGGTCTAAGCCATCTGGCGCTTGAAACTGAACTGGATCCAAAACAGCACGATTATGTCAAGAAGATCAACGAAAGTGGTCGCGGCTTGCTAGGGATTATCAACGACATACTCGATTTCACCAAGGTGGAAGCAGGCAAGTTGGAACTGGAAACCATCCGTTTCGATTTAGCCGATGTGCTGCGGAACCTGCAAACCCTGAGTAGCGTGCGGACGGAAGAGAAAGAGCTTGGGTTCGAGTACTCTCTTGCCCCAAATCTGCCGCGCTATCTGTTCGGCGATCCGTTGCGTCTGGGGCAGGTGTTGCTCAATCTTGTCGGTAACGCCATCAAGTTTACCGAGGCAGGGAAGGTGGAAGTGGAGATCGGGTTGGCTGAAAATACAACAACCACTCCACCAACCGATGGTGAAAAAATAATTCTTCGTTTTGTGATCCGTGATACCGGTATCGGCCTGACGGAGGAGCAGATCGGTAATCTGTTTCGGGCATTTTCCCAGGCCGATGGATCAACCACTCGCCGGTTTGGCGGCACAGGACTGGGGTTGATGATTTCCAGACGTCTGGTTGATCTGATGGAAGGCGAGATCGGCGTTGAGAGCACTCTTGGTATCGGCAGTGTATTTTCCTTTACCGCCGCATTTGATCTGGCTGATGACGCCATCACGCTTCAAGTTACGGATATCAACGAGATCACTGGAAATTTAGCGGTGACGGCAATCGACGGTGAAGCCTTGCCGCTGGCCAGATTGCGGGTGCTATTAGCCGAAGACAATGAAATTAACCAGCAAGTCGCCACAGAAATTCTTACTCAGGCAGGTGCATCAGTCACCATTGTGGGTGACGGAGTGAAGGCCGTTGATGCCGTGG
>JAJFIE010000016.1 GCA_021775275.1 Rhodospirillales bacterium
CCGCAATGCCGGGTTTATCGGAAACACCCACCAGGGTGATCTTTGCTTCATCGCGGCTATATGCGATGCCACTCACTACTGCCTGTTCCACGATTTCATCCTCATCGACAACCAAGGTACCGGGTTCATCCGTGTAGCTGGAGAGCACCTGCAACCGCACGCCCTCTTTCATGGCCAGTTGCACGGAGCGGGTCTGCAAGACCTTGGCGCCCAGTGATGCCATCTCCAGCATTTCTTCATAGGTAATTTTATCGAGTTTTTGTGCTTTCGTAACGATCCTTGGATCTGACGTATAGACACCATCCACATCCGTATAGATATCACACCGGTCCGCGTTCAGAGCCGCGGCAAGCGCCACGGCGCTGGTGTCTGATCCACCCCGTCCCAGGGTGGTGATGCGATGATCAGGTCCAATGCCCTGAAACCCCGCGACCACGGGAACTTCCCCCGATGTCATGCGGCGATCCAGCTCGTCGGTTTCGATGCTTTGTATCCGGGCTTTTCCGTGCACGTCGTCGGTGTGGATGGGAATCTGCCATCCAAGCCATGACCGGGCGGAAACGCCCAGACCCTGGAGCGCCATGGCCAGCAACCCAACGGTGACCTGTTCGCCGGTAGCGACGACGGCGTCATATTCCCGCGCGTCGTAGACGGGGGAAATTTCGCGGGCGAAGCCGTCGAGCTGATTGGTGACGCCTGCCATAGCGGAAAGCACAACGGCAACCTGGTTCCCGGAATCGATGTCACGCTTGACGCGCTCAGCCACCGCCTTGATCCGTTCCGGATCAGCAACTGATGTCCCGCCAAATTTCTGCACGATGCGCGCCATGTCCGCTACCGTCTTCCAATTGAAATACTCAGCCTGCACTCATCACGCCGACAGCTTGACAGACGGCTTGATGCGAGGGCGGCGAATACATACTCTGAACAGCGAAACCAAACAAGTCCATGCCATCAATACGGAACCCGGATTACAGCATGCCGACCTCCACTACCGCATCGCCGGATGAAATTGCCCGCTTCGCCGCCATCGCCGATGAATGGTGGAACGATACGGGAAAATTCAAGCCCCTGCACAAACTGAATCCGGTGCGGGTTCAGTTCGCCCGCGATTGTCTGGCGGCGCATTTTGGTCGCGACCCTCTTGCGACTGATCCGCTCACCGGCCTTTCCCTGCTGGATGTGGGATGCGGCGGTGGCCTGATGAGTGAGCCCCTGTGCCGATTGGGCGCGGACATGACCTCTATCGATGCGGGGGATGAAACCGTGGAAGTTGCCCGCAACCACGCCCTGCGGAATGATCTGGATATCATCTACCGTCAGGCGGCACCGGAAGCACTTGTGGGCGAGCATCTGTCATTTGATGCGGTCATGTCGCTGGAAGTCATTGAACACGTTTCCGACGTTGATGCGTTTCTGGCGGCGGTGTCGAGCCTCGTCAAACCCGGTGGCGCGTTGGTTCTGGGCACGCTGAACCGGACGCTCAAATCTCTGGCGCTGGCAAAATTCGGCGCCGAGTACGTGCTGCGCTGGGTCCCGGTCGGCACCCACGAATGGAAAAAATTTATCCGCCCGTCCGAACTTGCCAACGGGCTTCGTCCCCATGGCCTGACCTTAAGCAAGATCAGGGGCGTCAGCTTTAATCCGTTTCAGGACGAATGGTCACTAAGCCGCGATACAGACGTGAACTATCTGGCTTATTTTACAAAAGACGGGCCTGATCCCACCATTCGCTAACGGACTAAAACCAGTCATCTGGTGATGTGTGGGAGAAAGAAGACAACCAAGACCGTTGAGATCAAAACCAAATAGCGACCTTCACCCGATCCGGGCCGGATTTTTCTGTGGCCATATAGAGGGTTTCGAATTTTCTTCCAGCTAGCTGCGCCGGGGCAACGCTGGCAGACGATAAACCTCAATACCTTCTTCATCGAGGCTGGCGGTTTCCTCAGACGATGCCTCGCCATAGATACCGCGTTCCTCAGTCTCGCCATAGTGGATACGGCGGGCTTCTTCAGCAAATTCTGTGCCCACATTGTCGCAATTCTGCTCCACATGGTCGCGCAATTTATAGGCCGCATTAACAATCTCGCGGGCGACCTCCTCGGCCCGGGCTTCCGAGGCCGTACGCGTACTTTCCTTGCGCGACGCAACATTGGGCGCCATGGGCGCTTTCGCGACTTCCGGGTCGCCACAGATAGGGCACCCCACGTCACCCGCCGCACGCTGTTCGTCATAGGAAGCACTGTTTGGGAACCATGCTTCAAACTCGTGCCTTGATGAACATTTCAACTGATAGCTAATCATCGCTCGCCGTCATTGTCGCCAATAGGATAAATACAGTATGTCATTTATGGTTACTTAGTCGTAAATATAATGAATTGCCAAGTCAAATGAACACCGACGCTATTTCTGATCCCTCTTTGGACAATCAGGCAAAACACTTGAAGATCATCTTGCCGTCGCCATGGGTCATCCGGTTTTCGTCGGTCATCCCGGCGGGTGAACATGTTCTTGATCTGGCCTGCGGCGGAGGACGGCACAGCGGTTATCTGCTTGATCTGGGCTACCATGTTACGGCGCTCGACAAAGATACCACCGCCATTTCTGAACGCCTCGCGGGCCATGATAATCTCGGCATCATCACGACTGACCTCGAAGACGGGGCCGATGCATTTGGCGAAAAGGGCATTCTCAACGGGCGGAATTTCGGCGGTATCGTCGTCGTCAACTACTTGCACCGCCCCCTGATGAAGGCTTTGGTCAATGCCCTGAAACCCGGCGGCGTTCTTATCTATGAGACGTTTGCGCGCGGCAACGAAGCCTTTGCACGGCCTCGCAATCCGGACCACCTGCTGCGTTCCGGTGAACTGCTGGATCTGGTTTCTGGGCATCTTCAGATCGTCGCCTACGAGCATGGCATGATCCAGGCCAATGATCTTCCCGGCGTGAAGCAACGACTGGTCGCCGTTCGTGATCTGGGTCTGAGCCAGCGTGATGACGGTGACCCACCTGCCCATCCGATCAGCAGCTAACTCATTTTATGAAAATTCGCGATCATGTTGCAGCGCCGGAATTTGGGCGCGAACAGCGGCAACGCGAGCAATATCAACCTCCGCCATAACAATCCCCGGCGCGTCGCCTCCGTCAGCGATCACCTCACCCCACGGATCGACAACCAATGAATGGCCAAAGGTCTGGCGTCCGCCTTCATGCTCGCCACACTGGGCGGGGGCAAAGACGTAACAGCCATTTTCGATGGCGCGGGCGCGCAGCAAGGTATGCCAGTGCGCCTTTCCTGTGGGCCGTGTAAAGGCTGAGGGCACCGTCAGGAACACCGCGCCCCGCCGGGCTAATGCCCGGTATAAATGCGGAAAGCGCAAATCGTAACAGACGCTCATGCCCAGACATCCCCAGGGCGTATCCGCGGTCACTGAATTCGCGCCGGGCCGATAGTTGGCGGACTCCCGATAGCGCTCGCCCGACGCCAGTTCCACATCGAACAGATGGATCTTGTCATAGCGCGCCTTGATTTCACCCGCCGCATCCACCAGAAACGACCGGTTCGCCAGTTTGTCACTGCTTTCAGCTTGCACCACAAGTGAGCCGATTAATAACCACACGCCGGCATCTGCTGCCGCCGTTCGCAGTTGATCCAGTGCCGGTGTTTGTGCTTCAGATCGGGCTTTTTCCCGAAGCAGTTCGGGGTCAGGCTCCATCATGCCGACCGTTTCCGGTAGCATGACGAAAGCGGCGCCCTTCGCCGCAGCATCACTGATTTGAGGAAGGACGGCATCCATGGTTGCTGCCGGATCACGTCCGGACGTGGCCTGGATGAGAGCAGCGGTAAAAGTATCAGCCATGGGCGGAGTTTAGGCCGGTGTCAATTTGGCGTCCAGCGCACCTGCCATCTCCAGCGTCAGAAGCTCGTTACAGCCGCCGATGTGTTCATCGTTGATGAAGATTTGCGGCACCTGATGATTACCACCGGCCCGTTTCGTCATGGTGTCGCGCAAGCCAGCGTCCATCATGACGCTATATTCTTCATAGGCGACGCCCTTTTGGTCCAGCAACGCTTTGGCGCGCATACAGAACCCGCAGAACATTGAGGTGTAAATCTCGACACGAGGTCGGGTGCTGGAATCAGACATGGCAAAAACGTTCAATATTTATGACGGAAGGTTACATAGGTCGCCAATATCGAAATAACAACTCACAACGTCGTTAGTCACGCACAACCCGCGCCACCGTCAGGATATCGACCGCACCGACGCCCGCCCGCTTGAGGCACCGCGCCATGGCCCAGGCTGTGGCGCCGGTAGTATAGACATCGTCCACGACCAGCACATTTTTACCCCTCAACGCCGCCTTTGCCGAGGTCCGCACACGGAATGCTCCCGCAACATTACGGCGACGGTCGGTGGGGCTCATGCGTTTGCCTCTTGGGGGGCTGGGTTTAATTCTCTCAACATCATCAATCCGGGAAGGAATGCCGGTCAACCGCATCAGGTTTTGCGCCAGTAACGCCGCCTGATTGTAGCGGCGTTCAAACAACCGGCGACGATCCAGTGGTACCGGAATGATTATTTCTGCATCCATTAGCAAATCAGGGGCCGCCGCCGCCATCCAGCGGGCAAACAATGTCGCCGCCTCCGGTCGGTCGGCATGCTTGAATGCCAGAATAACGTCGCGACTGCCCTCGTTGTAGGCCACGGCGCTCCTGGCTCTCGCGAAAGGAGGTTCCCGACCAATGCACGCGCCACACAATATGGCGTCCTGCTCAAAAGGAAACGGCATGCCACAGGCATCACAGACCGCCGGGCCAATCATGCGAAGCTGCGCCCAGCATGTTCCACACAGGGTATCCGGCGCTTCCACAATGACCCGGCAACCCAGACACTGGGGCGGTAAAACAACATCACGCACCCTGGCCAGAAATGCCCTGGCGGCCATCGGCGTCCGGATCAGGCGCCGTGACGTTTTCGCCGTTGGGCGACGGATGGCCAGAGGAACAGGCTCGGGATTTATCGGGTGGTGATCATGTGGCATAAGCATCACCATGACTGAACCCATGACCGTCTTCAACCGTCAGGTTGTTCACCTGCACCGCGAACGCGCCGCGCCGAAGTTCGCCGAGCATGATTTTCTGTTCCGCGAAGTCACCGACCGCCTGCTGGAACGGCTTGATGATGTCACCCGCAGCTTTCCACTGGCGTTGGATCTGGGCGCGCGCGGCGGGTTGATCAACGATATGATTGGACAGCGGGGTAATGTCGAAAAACTGATTAGTTGCGCACAGTCGGTGAATGGTGCGAAAGAACCATCGATTTGCGCCGATGACGAACTTCTGCCCTTCGCTGATCATGCGTTTGATCTGGTGTTGAGCAATCTGTCGCTACACTGGATCAATGATCTGCCAGGGGCGCTGGTTCAGGTCCGCCGCAGCCTGAAACCTGACGGCCTGATGATCGCTTCCATGTTCGGCGGCGATACCCTGAAGGAACTGCGAAGCGTTCTGAACGAAGCCGAGATTGCCATGGAAGGCGGACTTAGTCCGCGTATCTCGCCCTTTGCCGATATTCGTGATGTGGGTGGTTTGTTGCAACGGGCAGGATTTGCGCTACCGGTGGTCGACGCTGAAACCATCACGGTATCCTACGGTGATCCGCTCAAATTGCTGAAAGACCTGCGCGGCATGGGCGAGACCAACGCAGTGACTGAGCGCCGCCTGTCGTTTACCCGGCGTGAAACCCTGATGCACGCCATGGGCCTGTACCGCGAACAGTTCGGCGATGACGAGGGCCGTATTCCGGCCACGTTTCAGGTACTTTATCTGAGCGGCTGGGCGCCTGCCCCGACCCAGCAAACACCCATGAAGCCGGGTAGCGGAGCACGATCCCTGACAGATGAATTCAACTAGAAACAATACCTCCCTTGCAACCATCCACACGGATAACTAGGTTCTCGCCATGGAATTTCAAAATCCCCTGATCAAAGGCACGCTGGTCAGACGCTACAAACGGTTCATGGCCGATGTGAAACTGGAAGACGGCAGCGTCGTGATCGCACACTGCGCTAATTCCGGCTCCATGCTCAGTGTCAATGAACCGGGCGCGGACGTCTGGATTTCGCCCGCCACCAATCCCGACCGGAAGCTTAAATTTACCTGGGAGCTGATCCGTATCGGCGACGCCATGGTCGGCATCAATACGAGCCATCCCAACAAGCTGGTTGCCGAAGCCATCGAGGACGGCACCATCAAGGAACTGAACGGGTATGCGTCGCTCCGACGCGAAGTAAAGTATGGCAAGAATTCTCGCATTGATATCCTGCTGGAAGATGACGCAAAACCACTGTGCTATGTGGAAGTAAAAAACGTCACTATGCGCCGGGATTTGAGCTCCGGCGCACCGGCTGACTTTCCTGACTCCGTGACCAGCCGGGGAACCAAGCATCTGGGCGAGCTGTCCGACATGGTCACCGACGGACACCGCGCCGTAATGATGTATCTGGTCCAGCGCGACGATGCGGATAGCTTCACCATTGCCGAGGATATCGACCCGGAATACGCCGGGGCTTTGCGAAAAGCATTAAAAGCCGGTGTTGAAGTGTTATGTTATGACTGCGCGCTCAGTCCGAAAACAATCACCGTTAACCGCCCCTTGCCCGTTGATTTTAAATGATTCCGGACATGATTTTTACACGCGTATTTGCGCTAACATCAAATCGTACTAGAGTAGACCCATGAAAGAACATGACGACGCCATGAATGAGCTAGCCGACGTTATCCCGCCGGGCGACCACCGCAGCATCAAAATCCACACTGAAGCGGATTTCGACGGCATGCGTAAAGCCGGTTTGCTGGCCGCACAAACGCTCGACTATATTGTTCCCTATGTGAAACCAGGCGTGACTACGGACGCGTTGGACAAGCTGTGTCATGACTTTATCATTGATCATAACGCAATACCGTCACCCCTGAACTATCGCGGTTTTCCCAAGTCCATCTGCACCTCCATCAATCATGTCGTCTGTCATGGCATCCCCGGCGACAAGAAGCTGAAGGACGGTGACATCATGAATATTGATGTCACGGTGACACTGGATGGCTGGTTCGGTGACACCAGCCGCATGTTCATCATCGGCAAACCCACCGTGAAGGGCAGCAAGCTGGTGGATGCAACATTCGAGTCCATGTGGGCGGGCATTCGCGCGGTCAAACCGGGCGCAACCACAGGCGATATCGGCCATGCCATTCAGGCCTGCGCCGAAGCACGGCGCTATTCGGTGGTGCGCGATTTCTGCGGCCACGGGCTTGGCCGGGTGTTCCATGATGCGCCGAATATCCTGCACTACGGCAATCCGGGCGAAGGCTACGTTCTGAAGCAGGGCATGTTCTTTACCATCGAACCGATGATCAATGGCGGCCGGTATGACGTAAAAATCCTCAACGATGGCTGGACCGCCGTGACCCGCGATAAATCCCTGTCGGCCCAGTTTGAACATTCCATCGGTGTCACCGCCGACGGCTATGAGGTCTTCACCTTATCGCCCGAGGGGCTCGACAAACCGCCCTACGGTAGTTGATTAAGTGACGACAGATGGTGTGACGGTGAGCCAACCGTGACGAAGCTTCCCGATCATGCCGGTCACAGGCAACGCTTGCGGAACCGGTTTTTACAGGGTGGACCGGATGCTCTCCCCGATTATGAACTTCTCGAACTGTTGCTGTTTCAGGCGCAACCTCGTCGTGACACCAAACCGCTGGCCAAGGAACTGCTGAAACGTTTTGGCTCCTTCGCCGATGTGATCAGTGCTGCGCCTGCCGAATTATCCGAAATATCCGGAGCAGGCGACGGGGTGATTACCGCGCTCAAGACCGTGCAGGTCGCAGCGCTGCGTATGGCGCGCGATGAAATCATGAACAAGCCGGTGATCTCCAACTGGCAACGCCTGATGGATTACTGCCGCATGAGTATGGGGCGCAACAAGGTGGAAAGTTTCCGTATTCTGTTCCTCAACCACCGCAATGAACTCATCGCCGACGAGGAACAGCAACACGGCACCGTCGACCATACCCCCGTCTATCCCCGCGAAGTTGTCAAACGCGCACTGGAATTGCACGCCACCGCCATGATCATGGTGCACAATCACCCAAGCGGCGACCCCTCACCCTCCAAGGCCGACATCGCCATGACCAAGGAGGTCCGCGATGCCGCCGAGAAACTGGGCATCGAGCTGCATGATCATGTGATCGTATCGAAATCCGGATCAACGTCGTTCAAGGATTTGGGGGTCATCTGAATGTCTCCACTCATCCGACCCGAGGCGACCTTCTGCAAGACGCCTTTCTGTGGCGATCTGGCGGCGCTTGATGGTGGCATTGCAGTGTTTGGCGCACCCCATGGCACCCCTTACCAAGCAGGTGAGCCCTCGCATGCCGCCGGGGGCGCCGCAGCAGTGCGGAGCGCGCTGTCATGGTACAGCACCGGGCCTGACAAGTTTGATTTCGATACCATGACGACGGTCTTCGGCGGACACCGGGTCATGGATTGCGGCGATGCAGGCGGCGACCTGATGGATGGCACGAAGAACCGCAACGCCATCCGGGGCGCCACCAAGGGCATTTTGTTGGCAGGAGCAGTGCCCATTTTATTGGGAGGCGATGATTCCGTCCCGATCCCGTTTATTGAGGGCTATGACGAGTATTCTGACGCCCTCTGTATTGTACAGATTGATGCCCATATCGACTGGCGCGATGAGGTTGACGGTGTCACCCATGGGTTTTCCTCCACCATGCGCCGGGCATCGGAGATGAATCACGTAACCTCCATCATCCAGATTGGCGCACGCGGCCCCGGTAGCGCCCGGCAGTCTGATCTGGCGGATGCCAGGGACTGGGGTGTGCGGTTCTTTACCGGACGCGATGTCCATGCGAGTGGTGTTCAGGCCGCTATTAACGCCGTCCCTGACGGTTGTGATGTGGTGCTGAGCGTCGATGTAGATGGCCTTGACCCCTCCATCGTGCCCGGCGTGATCCTGCCGGCATTCGGAGGCTTGAGCTATCAGCAAATGCTCGACATCATTTACGGGCTTGCCGCCAAAGCCAGGATCGTGGGCGCGGACTTTGTTGAATACGTGCCAGAAAAAGACCCCACCGGCACGGGTGCTCAGGCCATCGCACGGCTCGCCTGCAATGTGATCGCATCTGCGTCATTGCGGAATTAAACTCTAATTGAGCGATCGTTCTTCCGGATTGTTGAGCCATATCATGGCTCCGCAAAAGGAAACGGGCATAATAAGAATATCTTAGAACATGGGACTGAACGAATGTCCGTGTTTCTCGCGTATGATGGTTCCGTGCATGGCGACTGGACGGCGCGGTACGCTGTCCGGTTTGCCGCCGCGACAGCCGAAAAGTCACTTGCCGTGCTTTACGTGGAAAATGTTGGTGTGCCTACGCCGATGCTGGAGGCCAAGTTCGATAATATTCACGCGATATCCGAGCAGGCCGGAATTTCCGTCAGTTGCGAGGTCCTCCCCATGCAGCACGGCGTATTTGGCGGTCTGAAGGCTCGTATACCGGAAACCCGCGATACCATGGTCGTGTGTGGCACCCGGACCCAAAGTGGCCGCCGTGGATTTTTATCGGGAACGATTTCACATCAACTCCTGAATCATCGGCGATTCGCCGTCACGGCTCTGCGAATTGTTCAGCCGGGGCATTTGGGCATTGCCCGGCGCATCTTGCTCCCTGTCTCAGGGAGCCGCCACGGAATTACCCCCGTCCTGCCGCTGCTCAGGCTGTTACTTCCCGATGCATCACAAGTCCGACTCCTTCGGGTAATGGAAGTAACCGCCACAAAATTCCGTCGCATGGATGCGGCAAACGCGGGCGCGATCCGCCATGAAGGACAGATTTTCCTTGAAAGCCTGGCCCTGCAGTTACGCGGACAAATTGACGAAACGCCCGATGGACTCGACCTGGGCATTCGCGTGTCTGATGACTGGGTCAAGGAAGTTATCATTGACGCAGGTCAACATCACACTGACCTGATCTGTATTGAGGCGCCCAAGTCCAGTCTCGCCGGATCATTTCGGTGGGGCGACCCGGTGGAAAAGGTATTGCGTGATGCACCGTCTGATGTGGCCATCTACAGGGGGCCACTGGATGAAAAGCCACATGAGTGACCCCACGCCATGACCGGAAAAATTCACCATATCCCTGTTGCGGAGGTTTTTGACGCCCTGAACAGCCGCCCCGAAGGGCTCAACGGTCGGGAAATCATTGAGCGCCGCAATCAGATCGGTGCAAATTCTCTGGAAGTTGACCGCGGTCTGTGGTGGCTCGAGAGTCTGGTTCGACAGTTCACAAATTTTTTTACGATCCTCCTGGATATCTCCGCCGCGATCTGTTTCGTCGCTGACTACATTCAACCCGGCGAACAAATGGATCTCCTGGGATATGCGTTGCTTGGCGTTTCCGTTCTCAATGCCCTCTTCAGCTTTTTTCAGGAATATCGCGCTGAACGCGCCATGGAGGAATTAAAAAAATTCCTGCCACAACGTGTTCTGGCCGTCCGTGATGGACTGGAAGCAGAAGTGCCCGCCGATTCCCTTGTTCCCGGTGATGTCATTATCGTACGCGAGGGGGATCGTGTTCCCGCCGATTCGCGCCTGTGTGAGGCGCGTGACCTGACGCTCAGCAATGCCCCGTTAACCGGTGAATCGGCGCCCGTCCTGCTAACCACCGATGCCGCTTCGCAACAACAGACCATGACCGAAAGCCGTAATTTGCTGTTCGCCGGCTGCTCCGTCGTTCGTGGGTACGGGCGTGCGGTGGTATTCGCAACGGGCTACCGTAGCCAGTTCGGCCGCATCGCCATGCTGTCACATAAAATCCGTCGCTCCATATCGCCGCTGGAACGCGAAACCGGTCGCATGGTGCGGATCCTGACCATCATCGCCGTCGCCATGGGCCTGGTCTTTTTCACCTACGGTGTGATTGCCGAGCGCTCACTCTGGGTCAATCTGGTCTTCATGATGGGGATCATCGTCGCTAACGTACCGGAAGGTTTGCTGCCGACCTTCACTCTGTCACTTGCCATGGGCAGCGTTCGCATGGCCAAGCGGAATGTTCTCGTAAAAAGTCTCAATGCCGTAGAAGCCCTGGGCAGCGTCCATGTTATCTGTACCGACAAGACAGGAACCCTGACCCGCAACCGGCTGACGCTGGCGACACTGGCGCATCCCATGTCGGACTCCAGTGACAACATGGAATGGCGGGACCGTTTGCTCGGCGCATCAATCATCGCATCAGATCTGGATGAAACCGAGACCGGATTATCCGGCGACCCGCTCGATGTAGCAGTCGCCGAGTACCTGGAGCGGGAAACCGATGATGGTTTGGATAAACTCCATGACCTGAACAGCGCCACAATCCGTCGGTTTCCATTTGATGTCGCCAAACGCCGGGCCGGCGGCATTGCTGAAACCAGCCACAGTTATCGTTTCTGTGTAAAGGGCGCATGGGAATCCCTACAACCCCTTATCAGCCACATGGTGTCAGCAGACGGCGATGCCCGGAACGCCACACCGGATCTGATCGCCCATGCCGAACGGACCGTCGCCACCCTGGCTTCGCGCGGTCAACGCGTGATCGCCGTTGCAGAGCGAACAACAAACCGTCTGGCAGGAACTTCGGCAACCCAGGAAGGATTGGAATCTGACCTGACGCTCATTGGCTTTCTCGGCCTGGAGGATCCACTACGTCCCGAAGTCCCCGACGCCGTCGCCAAATGCCACACCGCAGGTATCGATGTTGTGATGATCACCGGGGATCATCCGGAAACGGCCGAGGCGATCGCCCGGCAGGCGGGAATGATCCCGAAAGATGCTCTGCCCGGCGCCATGATCATAACCGGAAGTGAGTTGGGCACGTTATCAGAACCGGAACTGATCGAACGCACCACCCGTGGCATCTCTGTTTTCGCCCGAACAACCCCGGAACAGAAGATGAAGATCGTCAACGCCTTTGAAGCCCGCGGTAAAGTCGTCGCCGTCACCGGCGATGGCGTCAACGATGCACCCGCCTTGAAGGCGGCAAACGTTGGCATCGCCATGGGCAAAGACGGTACGGATGTTGCCCGTGAAGCGGCCCAGGTCATCCTGCTGGACGATAACTTTGCATCCATTGTCGCCGGTATTGAAGAAGGGCGTACAATCTACGCCAATATCCGAAAGTTCACCAATTATGTTCTGGTCAGCAACGGGCCGGAAATTATTCCGTATCTGCTCTATATGTTGTTCCCGGTTCCTCTGGCGTTAACCGTGGTGCAAATCCTGTCCATTGACCTGTGTACGGACATCGTTCCATCCATGGCGCTGGGCCAGGAAAAACCCGATCCGACCATCATGCGCCAACCACCACGGAACCGCCGACAGGGCCTGATGAATTTGCCGCTCATCCTGCACAGTTATGGTTTTCTCGGGCTTATTGAAGCGGCCTTCTCGCTTTCCCTGTTTTTCTGGGTTCTGTATTCAGGTGGCTGGGCATGGGGCGTTGAACTGGCCAGTGACGACCCGCTTTATCGATCCGCCACGGGCATCGCACTGGCGTCCATCGTTTTGATGCAGATAGGTAACCTGTTTGGCCGCCGTTCACGGTACGGCCTTGGAATAGACCCGGACGCGTTCCGAAATCCGTTGATTATTGCAGGCATTACCATTGAGATCGTGCTGTCGTGGGCGATCCTGTATGCGCCTCCCATTAACGGCATTCTCGGCACTGCACCGGTGGACGCCAACATTTATCTAACCGCATGGCTGGGCGTACCGTTGATTTTCGGACTGGATTATATCCGAAAACGGATCGCACATCGCTTCATGACATAACACTGAGCGGTGTTTATGCTGCCACCTCAGTTATGTAACTAGGAGACCACTACCCATGCGCGCTGCCTGGTACGAAGATTTCGGTTCCGCCACAGACGTCATTAAAATTGGCGATCTGGATACACCCACGCCGCAAGCCGACGAGGTCCTGGTTAAGGTCGCCTATTCCGGGATTAATCCGGTGGACGTCAAACGCCGCGCCGGCGGTCGCGGTGCAGCCATGGACGACAAGGTGGTGCCGCACTTCGACGGCGCTGGTGTTATCGAAGCTGCCGGTGCGGGCGTTGATGGCGGACGAACAGGCGAACGCGTCTGGCTTTACGAGGCTCAATGGCAACGCGCGAGAGGCACGGCTGCGGAATACGTCTGTGTTCCCGCCGATCATGCCGTCACACTACCGGACGGCACCGGGTTCAACGAAGGCGCCTGCCTTGGCATTCCCGCACTGACAGCCCATCGATGCGTCTTCGGCGATGGCCCGGTAGAAGGTAAAACCATTCTGGTCACCGGTGGGGCGGGTGCGGTTGGAAGTTACGCCGTTCAATTCGCCCGTCTTGGCGGCGCCACGGTCATTACCACGGTGAGCAGTGACGAGAAGGCTAAACATGCCGCCAAAGCAGGCGCATCGCACGTCATCAATTACCGCGCCGAGAATGTTGCCGAGGCCGTTGACCGGATCACCGGTGGTTCTGGCGTTGATCGTGCCGTAGAGGTTGCCTTTGGCGCCAATCTGGAAACCAATATCGCCGTACTGAAGAACAATGGCGTTATCGCGTCCTATGCGTCGGATGCCATACAGGAGCCCCAGGTGCCGTTCTATCAGATGCTCTACAAAAACGTGGTGGTGCGTCACGAACTGGTTTTCATCATGCCCGAAGATGCCAAGCAGCACGCTGTTTGCGATATTTCACGATGGTTGGCCGAAGGCGCTCTGCACCATACCATCGACCGCGCCTTTCTGCTGGAGGATACGGCGGCGGCGCATGAAGCCGTCGAGGCCGGGGCGCTGGGGAAAATTCTGATCAATGTTGCCGAAAGCTAGCAAGCGGACACGCACATGAACCGCCTCGACCTCGTCGGGCGCAACGCCGTCATCACCGGCGCGGCCAAGGGTATCGGCAGGGCCTGCGCCGAGCGGCTGCTGCAATCAGGCGCACAGGTTTGCCTGTGGGACAGGGACGAGATCGCCCTGGCGGAAACCGTGAAAGCACTGGCATCACCCGATGCCGTCCACGCCATTACCCTGGACTGCGCCCATGAAGACGCAACCGAGGCCGCCGCACGCGAGACCCTGGAACGCTTTCCCGTCATTGACATCTGCATCGCCAACGCCGGTATCGCAGGCATTAACAAGCCGGTGTGGGAATACTCCATGGCGGAATGGGACCGTCTGATCAGCGTTGACCTGACCAGCGTATTCCTGACCACCCGCGCCTTCGTCCCGCACATGGTCGATCAGGGCTATGGCCGTATTGTGATCGTCAGTTCCATCGCAGGGCTGGAGGGCGCCGCCAATAATGCGGCCTATTCCGCCGCCAAGGCCGGTGCGATCGGATATACCAAGGCGCTGGGCAAAGAACTGGCGACCACCGGGGTTCTGGTCAATGGCGTCACCCCGAGCGGTATCGACACCCCCCTGCTGGGCGACATCACACCGGCGTATCTGGATGCGGTTGTCTCAAAAATGCCCATGTCGCGGCTGGGCCGGGCCGAAGAATCTGCGGCCCTCATTGCGTGGCTGTGTTCCGAGGACTGCTCGTTTTCCACCGGCGCGATTTTCGATAACTCCGGCGGCAGGGCCGTATACTAACGAGGCCGGAACTGGCCCGGTCGGCGGGTTGCGGTACCGTCATAGACCATGGTCGCAGGCGAGACCTGCCCATTATCATCACACTCCCAGCCCAGCACCTTCAGGCGCCCCGTCGCGGCGTTGGCGATCACTGAAAGCCGTGTGGTGGGGTTCAGGATCGGTGGGCGCACCCACGAAAAATCATCGGACGCGTCCGGGTGAAGCGCCTGCATCTGTGCAAGCCGTCCCCGGCTGTCGATACCACGGAGACGCCCGGGAGTTTCAAGTTTCAGCCAGTGGTTCGCCACCGCGCCGGGACCGTTATGGATACAGACCTCCTCCTCGGTGCGTTCGATGATGCA
>JAJFIE010000151.1 GCA_021775275.1 Rhodospirillales bacterium
CAGATCGCGCAGGCCGCCATACCGGCTTCGCCGCAACCGGCGCTCGGCACATCAAGCTTTGAGCCAATCAATGTAACCCCCGGTCAGGAGACCGGCACTTTCGTTGGTCAGAAGGTGGTTGAATTGCGCGGCGAGCTACAGGCTCTGCAAAGCGCGATTGCACAGCACAACCGGTTCTTGCAGGATACCCGTGGCAAGATCATCAGCGATTCACAGCGTTACCATAACACCATCGCCGCCATGAATGCGCGGCTACAGGTCGGCACCACACCAGGCAATCCGATTTTGGTTCAGCAGTTCAATAACGCCCAGGGCGATCTGGATCAACTCGAGGCGGATATTGCCGCCATGAACCTGTTGGCCCAGGCGGTCACCACGGATTCAACCATGTCCGCCTTTCTGGGTGAATCGACCCGCGCCGCCTTCAGCGTTTCCGGCGCGGTCGATGAAGACCACCGCCAACTGGCAATCATGGAAGACGAGATCAACCGGACGGTGGTTCTGATCGAACGCCTGCTGAAGGAAGTGTCCGGCGACGTTCGCCGCCAGACGGCCTACGTGGGAACCGAACGCTCGAACATGAACCTGCTGTCCGCCGGTATCAAGTCGGGTGAAATTTATGGTGTCAGCCTGATCAATCAGGCCATGGCGTCCGCCGGCGCTAACCGGACCAGCAATATCGCCGGCATGCCCACCGACACAACAGGCCGCCGCCCGCTGGTTGTCATTCGCTTTGACCGTGTGGACGTTCCTTATGAACAGGCCCTTTATAACGCCGTCAGCAAGGTTCTGAACAAACGCCCCGACGCGGTGTTCGATCTGGTTGCTGTCGCACCGGCCGGTGGAGACGAGGCGACCATCGCTCTCAATTCTTCCAAATCCCGGCGTCATGCAGAGAACGTGTTACGTTCGCTGGTGGATATGGGGCTGCCCCCGTCGCGGGTCGCGGTTTCCGGCAAGACCGCCGCAACCGCCAACGTGAACGAGGTTCATCTCTATCTCCGTTGATTTCGAGCGGACTGAATTTGTAGAAACGGCGCTTCCGGACAAAACGAGAGCGCCGTTTCTTATTGCATCATCTATGTGCATTAACGGAACGCCCTATGGCAAAGACAAAACATGATTATGATGTCGCCATCATCGGCGGTGGTCACAACGGGCTGACCTGCGCGGCCTATCTGGCCAAAGCCGGTTATTCGGTGAAAGTCTTCGAGCGCCGCCATATCGTCGGCGGCGCGGCGGTAACGGAAGAGTTCCATCCCGGCTTCCGGAACTCCATCTGCTCCTACACCGTCAGTCTGCTGAACCCGAAAGTCATTGAGGACCTGGACCTGCACCGCCACGGGCTGGAGATCGTTCACCGCAAGGTTCCGAATTTTCTGCCCCTTTCCCGGTCAGAGATGTATGCCGTGCACGGTGACCCGGAGCGCGACAAGGTCGAGATCGCCAGATTCTCGGCAAAAGACGCCGAGGCCATGGAAGGCTATAACGCCCTGATCGAGAGGCTCGCCGATGTGCTGCGTGAACTGGTCCTGCAAACGCCCCCCAACGTGGGCGGTGGCCTCAGTGATCTGGGCCGGGCCGTAAAAGCCGTCAAACATTTCAACAAGCTTGATCTGCCCGAACTGCGCGACCTCGCCGATATCATGGTCATGAGTGCGGCGGATTTCCTCGACCGATGGTTTGAAAGCGACGCGGTGAAGGCGTTGCTCGCCTATGATGGCATCGTCGGCGCCATGGCGAGCCCCTATCATCCGGGCACCGCCTATGTCCTGTTGCATCACTGCTTCGGCGAGGTCAACGGCGCCAAGGGCGCATGGGGGCACGCCATCGGCGGCATGGGCGCAATCTCGGACGCCATGGCCGCGGCAGCGCGCGAAGCCGGCGCCGAGATCGAAACCGGCGCCGCCGTCAAAGAAGTCCTGGTGGAAGAGGAAACCGCCAGCGGCATTGTCCTAGGTGATGGCCGCACCGTCCGCGCGCGTGTGGTAGCGGCAAACGTCAATCCGAAGCTGCTGTTCGGTGAACTGGTCGGCGAAGATGACATCGACGCCGACTTTCGCCAGCGCATGAAGAATTTCAAGTGCGCCTCGGGCAGTTTTCGCATGAATATCGCCCTCAATGACATCCCCCGATTCTCCTGCGTTCCCGATGGTGAGCACGATCTGTATATGTCGGGCGGCGTCTTCATCGCGCCAGACATGGCCTACATGGATCGTTCATATAATGACGCCCGAACCCGGGGGTGGGCAAAACGAAGCTGCGTTGAACTGGTCGTGCCGACAACCCTGGACACCACCCTCGCACCGGAAGGCTGCCATATCGCCAGCTTGTTTTGTCAGCATTTCAATCCGAACCTGCCCCATGGACAGAACTGGGACGATGTAAAAGACGACGTGGTCAACGACATCATCGATACGGTCACCGAACTGGCGCCCAACTTCCGGTCATCCATCCTCGGCATCCAGGCGCTGAGTCCGCTTGATCTGGAACGGGAGTTCGGCCTGATCGGTGGCGATATTTTCCATGGCGCGCTGGACCTTAACCAGCTTTACGCCATGCGCCCGACCATGGGGCATGCGGATTACCGCATGCCGGTGAAGGGCCTCTACCTATGCGGTTCAGGGGCGCATCCGGGCGGCGGCGTCACCGGCGTTCCCGGTCATAATGCGGCGCGCGAGATCATCAGTGATCTGAAAAGCTGGTTCCGGCGCTAACGGTGTAGAATCAGGCAGCCAGAATTTCCTCTACCCTGGCAAGCAGGTCCAGGATCGGCACCGGTTTCACCATGTAAGCCGCACATCCACGCAGGTGGGCTTCGTCTATATCCTGCGATGTGCGGTGGGCGCTTAAAACCACCACCGGAACGGCCTCGGTTCTTGCGTCATTTTTCAGGGCATCAAGCACTTCCCATCCTGTCATGCGCGGCATACTCATATCTGTGACCACAACACCGGGAAGGTTTTCCCGGGCCGCTTGAACACCGCTTTCGCCATCCTCCGCCACCAGAACATCGTGACCGTTTTTTTCGAAAGCGGCTTTCAGGAGTCCCCGAAACAGCGCGTCATCATCAATTACCAGTACAGTCGCCATAGATATTCCCTTCCAGTTCCATCATAGCGGAATATTATCGATCAGGCGCGCCTTGCCCAACTGTGCCGCGCCTAATATACGCCCGGGCCTGCCCGCCAGGGACATCATGTCGTCGACGCGGGCAAAGGTCGCTGAATCGCGAACGCTCAGGTAGTCTACCGACGTAAAACCGGCGGAGATCAGTCCATCGACCTCCCGTACAACCATTTCGGGCAAAGCGCCGCCATCATGTCCATCAGCATCACGTAAGTGATCCCGGATGCTTTTCAAGGCCCGGTAGAGCGCCGGCGCCGCAGCTCGTTCTTCGTCCGTCAGGTAGACATTCCGCGATGACAGGGCGAGGCCATCAACCTCGCGCACGGTAGGCACACCTTCGATCTCAACGGGCAATGACAGATCCAGAACCATGCGGCGGATGATCTGCAACTGCTGGAAATCCTTTTCGCCGAACAAGGCAACATGGGGCGTGGCCTGAATGAGCAGTTTACTGACCACGGTGGCGACGCCGGTGAAAAATCCAGGACGATGCTCGCCTTCCAGACAGTCCCCCATCCCGGGCATGGTTATGCGGGTAACGTCGCCCTCGGGATACATCTCCAACAACTCCGGCACGTACAGCAGATCAACACCCTCGGCGACAAGCATGTCGCGGTCCTGTGATTCGGAGCGCGGATAGGCGCCAAGGTCTTCATGGGCGGCGAACTGGGTGGGATTCACAAACAGGCTGACGCATACACGGGGCGCCATCGCGCGTGCGCGCCGGATGAGGGCGCGGTGGCCTTCGTGCAAGGCCCCCATGGTCGGCACCAGGGCGATGCGTTCCCCGGCGTCCCGCCATGGACCCAGGTGCGCACGGAGCGCCTCTACTGTCTGCGTTATGTGAAGCTTGCTTTCACTCATCAACCGGATCGGTTTTTTTCATACCAAAGACATGCTCCGGTCCGGGGAATTTACCGGACCGGACATCTTCCGAATAGGCCTTGGCGGAGGCCTCGATCTGTTCGCCCAGTAATGAGTAGCGCTTGACAAACCGCGGCGTGAAATCGGTAAACAATCCGACCAGATCCTCGGTCACCAGTATCTGCCCGTCACAGGCGGCCGAAGCGCCAATGCCGATGGTCGGCACCTCGACGGTTTCGGTAATCTTGCGGGCGAGAGGCTCCATGGTGCCTTCTATGACCATGGAAAACACCCCGGCTTCGGTAATCGCCACGGCGTCATCAAGAATTCGCCGGGCGCTTTCTTCGTCTTTTCCCTGCGCCTTGAAGCCGCCACTGGCATGCAGGGACTGCGGCATCAATCCAACATGACCCATGACCGGGATACCGCGCTTGGTCAAATAGCTGATGGTCTCGACCATTTCGACACCGCCTTCTATCTTGATGCCCGATGCGCCGGTTTCGCTGAGCACCCGTGCTGCGTTCCGAAACGCAATGGGCGGGCTTTCCTCGTAGGAGCCAAACGGCATATCGACGATGACACAGCTTCGTTTGGAACCGCGCATGACCGCCTGGGCGTGGGCGATCATCATGTCCAGGGTTACCCCCAAAGTATTTTCCATGCCGTAGATGACCATGCCGAGGGAATCGCCCACCAGCAACAGGTCGGTATAGTCATCGAGCCAATGGGCCGTCAGGACCGTATAAGCAGTCAGGCAGACCACCGGCTCCTTACCTTTCCGATTGCGAATTTCCGGTATGGTAATTCGCTTTTTCGCCTCAATGACCGCACTCATGATGGTATCTCCGCTTCACCGCGTTCGGGGCGGCATCTTAGCAAAGCTCCCGCAAAATGGCAGGCAGAAATGTTGCGGTGCACAAATTTGTTTATGGGCGGCGTTTGGAGAAGAACGCCCAATACAACACGCCGGCGAACAGGACGCCTGTTATAATGATCCAGCCCGCGCCAATTGTATTGCCTATAGCATCGATGGTATCAGACCAGTCCATGGACAAACCCTCTGTAGCCGATATATGAATAAACTAGCGTATTCCCTCCATGAAAAACACGGGTTACCATAGGGCATGGCCAGAAATTCATCGTTCCCGATCCGCAACTTCGTCCGATTGTCTGCCGCCGTCGGCATTTGCCTTGGCGTGCTTACCGCGTGCGCGGCCACACAGGTCAACGTGGTGTCCACATCCAGGCCGACCACGGCACAAAATTTCATGGCCGCCACGGCCAACCCGTTCGCCACCGAAGCGGCGCTGGAAATGCTGCGTGAAGGGGGCAGCGCCGCAGATGCCGCCATCGCCGCGCAGATGGTGCTGACGCTGGTGGAGCCTCAATCGTCCGGCATCGGTGGCGGCGCGTTCATGATGTATTACGATGCCGACACCGGCGATATCGGCGCCTACGACGGCCGCGAAACGGCCCCCGCATCGGCGACTCCGGGCATGTTTCTTGATGCCGATGGCAATCCCCGGGACTGGTATGACGCCGTGGTCGGCGGATTGTCCGTAGGCGTCCCGGGTGTGGTCCGCATGCTCGAACTGGTTCACAAGGAATACGGCCGTCTGCCATGGAAACGCCTGTTTGAGCCGGCCATCCTGCTGGCCCGCGATGGCTTTCCGGTCTCGGAACGGTTCAACGCCCTGTCCGCAGGTGATGATGACCTGAAAGTATTTCCCGATACCGCCGACTATTTCTTTGACGATACGGGCGCACCGCACCCGGTGGGCGCCATCCTGTCAAATCCTGCGCTGGCGAGAACGCTGGAACTGATCGCAAACCATGGCGCGGACATGTTCTACGAAGGCCTGATTGCCGACGATATCGCCCGCACCACCCGCAACGCGAGCCAGAACCCCGGCGGCATGGTGGCGGCCGATCTTTCCGTTTATGAGGCCAAAAAGCGTGCGCCGGTTTGCCTGCCCTACCGCAAGTACCTGGTGTGCGGCATGCCGCCGCCGTCATCGGGCGGCATCACCACCCTGCAAATTCTGGGTATATTGCAGGAATTTGATATGGCGGCCATGGCCCCCGGCACGGCCCAGTCCGTCCATCTGGTGGCCGAGGCCAGCAAGCTGGCCTTTGCCGACCGGAACGTCTATCTGGCCGACCCCGATTTCTTTCCGCCACCGCCGGGCATGCTGGATGCGGATTATCTGAAATTCCGCGCGGCGCAAATCTCGCTGACCAAGGCCATGGACCCGGCACAACCCGGCATGCCGGGGATCGGCGCCAGCCTTCGTCTGGCCCCTGATAATGTGGAAAAAGGGCTTTCGACCACGCACATGAGCATCATTGATGCCGATGGCAGCGCCGTTTCCATGACCTCGAGCATCGAGTCGCAGTTTGGCTCCCACCTCATGGTCCGGGGTTTCCTGCTGAACAACCAGTTGACGGATTTCTCATTTGAGACCGAGCGGGCGAACAGCCCGGAAGCCGGAAAACGCCCGCGCAGTTCCATGTCGCCCACTCTGGTGTTTGATGACGCCGGACGGGTGGTGCTGGCCATCGGCTCGCCCGGTGGCTCGTCCATTATCGGCTATGTGACCGAGAGCCTGATCGCCAATCTGGACTGGGGCCTGAATGTGCAACAGGCCATCGACCTTCCGCATTTTCTCAACAAGAACGGCAAGACCCGCCTTGAGGAGGACTCCCCGATTGCGAACCTGAAACCGGCGCTGGAGCAGATGGGCCACGAGATTGAGTTACGCAAAATGACCAGCGGACTTCAGGGCATCGCCCGCGGTGATAACGGCCTCGAAGGCGGCGCGGACCCAAGACGCGAAGGCGTCGCTGCGGGGGAATGACGCGAAGGCGTCGCTGCGGGGGAATGACGCGACAGGCGCTGCGGGAGAATGACGCGACAAGCGTCGTGGACGGGGAACAGAGTCGGTTTACGGCAAAAAATCACTGCCCCTAACCCATTGATTCCACTTAAAATGTAGACATTTGTTCACATTTGACTACATGCTTTTGTCTACATTTCAGGGTTACTGTTTTATTTCAAATGGTTAGCCGAAATTATTTTCCATAATACTGTAGACATTTGTAGACTTTTCAAACATTCGACCATTGAATCTGCACAAATCACCCAAAACCTGATCGTGGGACGGCGGGCAAATCTTATTGCTCCCCATTTCGAGAAAACGGGTATGCCTGACGACATATTCACAATATCAAAGAGCATTTGAGAAGTGGTAAGGAGTGAAGCATATTTTCCCCTAAATGTCAATTTATTTAGGCTAAAAATCCTATTATTACATTAATCTAAATTTGCCAAACTTCCGTCCAACTATCAACCCACCCGGCGCATCCATGGGCTGGGCGGGTTATGATCTTAAATGGCTCACCCCCTGTTCAAACCGGATAATGTTGGCCATCAGGAATTACGGAACAGTTTGTCACGGCGGATATATAAGAAGAACCAGGCAAGCACGCCAATAGCGACACCGATCATTATTGGTGTTTGCAGTCCGTAGCTGGCGGCAAACGCCCCGAGAAGATAGGCGCCAATACCCGCAGACAATTGCGAAACCATAAACATTGTTCCCATGACGCGGCCACGCTGGGCTTCCTCAACCAACAACTGGATGATCGACATCGTTCCTGTCTTTAGCATTTCCCCGGCGAAGCCCATGACCACTGCAATCACCGCCGCAAGGTAAAGACTTTCAGTCTGAACCAGGGTCGCCAGGGCAAGTATTTCGATGAGCGAAGCCCATATCACCCGCTCTGTTCGGGCAACTTTCACGCCACCATGCGCTAACCAGAGTGCAGCACCCGTGGCGCCGAACCCTGCACTCGCGAGAATCGTGGACAATCCAACGACCCCCAGCCCGAGGATCTGGGAGGAATAGGCGGGGAGCATATAGTAGAAACCGGACGCAAGTACGTTTGTAACGAACCCGAGTAAAAGGAGAGAAGAAATTGTTTTGGTTCCCAAGATATAGGTAGCACCGCTCAATATATCGCCAAGGAATGAGTGAGGGGAACGTTCGGGTTTCTGATAGTCCGTTGGTGTTTTGAGGCATAGAAACGCTATCAGAAGCGCGAGGTATCCGATGGCATTCACTGTAAACGCCATCACCACGCCATGGCTTGTGATGATCCAGCCAGCCAGCGCGGGACCCGTGAAAACAGCCAGTTGGGTATACGCAGACGCCACGGCGATCGCCGAGGAGAGCGCCGAGCGTTCGACGAAGCGCGGCAGGGTGCCATACATAGCCGGAACCATGAAACTTATCAGGATGCCATGAAGAAGGACGAGTCCCGCCAACGGAAATATCGTTAGCGCGCCCCACCAGGCAAACATGGCGAGCATCGACGCCTGAAGCAGCAGTAAAAAACTGGTGACAATCATAATCACGTGGCGATCAAGTCGATCAGCCAACGCGCCGGTCAACGGCATCAACACGACATTCGGCACAATGTCGAGCAACGCGATCACCGCCAGCCATGTCGTCGACTTGGTAAGTTCCCAGGTCAGCCAGGAAACAGCCACCAACTGGATAAAAAAACTTATCCAGGACCCGATCGAGCCAACCGAATATACCCTGAAATTTCTATCGGCAAAGGCATCGGCAATGCCACCAAACCAGTTTCTTTCGCCATACCTTTTCATGTCTATGGCTCCCCAACTAAACCGGCTCATTGTAATGCGCCCCGGGCATCACGCTCTAATCGAACACGCCACAAATATTGACGTGGCGTTTGCCGACAGTGAATTTTCACTATCACAAATGAGCATCGCTCGCCGTAATCTCCGCATACTCCTCTTTCAATCGGCGCACCTGACAATCTTTTATGAAAACCCGGTCATCCAATAAAATACCGCTTCGAGATACGATCAACCAACGTGCCATCCTTAACAGCATAGGTCTCGAACCCCATCTTCTCATAATAGACGATCCCGCCCGCATTGTCGGCGCGGATGGTGGCGTTGATTGCCTGAATATGGCCCTTAAGAAATATCTTGGCCGACCCGTTCCCGGGGAAACGTTACAGTTACGTGAGTGCCGTGCCCCTTCTCACTCTTGAGTTCCAAAGTCCCGCCATGAAGCTCCATCAATCCCTTGGCAAGAGGCAGTCCCAAACCAGTGCCCTCGTGCTTGCGGTCCAGGCCACTGTCAACCTGACCAAACACTTTTAAGGCCATGCTCACCTCTTCTTCATCCATGCCGATTCCGGTATCGACAATGTTGATGGCAAGCGAGCCATCAACGTTCAACCGCACATTTACAGAAACGTCACCCCCTACCGGTGTGAACTTAATCGCGTT
>JAJFIE010000152.1 GCA_021775275.1 Rhodospirillales bacterium
GCATGCGTTCAACATACTGGAAGATGTGCTGGGCGACCGCGACACGGGCAAGGCCTATCATCTGCACCGGTCCATGCAAACCATTGGCGATTCGGGTCGTGGCGTCATTGTCCTGATCCGGGAACCTCACCGCACCAGTCTCTCGGACCGGGTGCGGGCAAAGATCGGCGAACAACCCAGCGAAGGGGGAGAGCTTCGCGATTATGGCGTCGGTGCGCAAATTCTTCTCGACCTCGGTATCAGCCAGATGATTCTGCTTTCCAACACCAAGCGAAATATTGTCGGACTGGATGGTTATGGTCTGGAAGTGGTAGGCCAACAGGCCATCACCGAAGATGAGTAGGGGATACGAAAGTGCCTGCTGATCGCCCGACCGTCATCATTATCGAAGCGCCATACTACAACGACGTGACCGATATGCTGGCCAACAGTGTTATCGCTGAACTCGATGCTGCCGGTTATGGTCATGAACGCATGGACGTGCCCGGGGTGTTTGAGGTTGCTGCTGCGGTTAAAATGGCCATGGCAAGCGACCGTGGGTATGTTGGTGCAGTGGCGCTTGGTTGCGTTATTCGTGGTGAAACCGATCACTATGATCATATCTGCCGAGAATCCAGCCGGGCGTTGATGGACCTGACAATGGCGGGAGTGCCGCTGGGTTTCGGCATCCTGACGTGTGAGAACTATGAGCAGGCCATGGCGCGCGCCGATGTTGTGCGAAAGAACAAGGGCAAGGAAGTGGCGGCCGCAGTTCTTCGTATGATGGCCCTTAAAACCGAATTTACCGCCTGATTGAACGGATACGCAATGAACCACCCCCAACCCGGCTGCCGCGCCAGCGCCCGTATCGCCGCCGTACAGGCGCTGTACGAGATGGATATGACAGATGCGGCCGCCGACCCAATCCTGAGCGAGTTCCTGGCCGAGCGTTGGCAACACGCCGGACAGGAAGAAGGTGAAGGCGCTGATAACGCTGATATCCCACCTTTCGACCAGGAGCTTTTGAAAGAAATCGTCACCGGCGTCGCCGAGCATACCGCTACCCTCGATCAGCACATCGGCAGTGCGTTAAGTGGTGCGTGGACCGTGGAGCGGCTGGAGGTATTGATCCGGGTTATCCTGCGCGCAGGCGTCTATGAATTACTGCACAAGATTGACGTGCCGGTACGGGTCGTCATCAATGAATATATGGGTGTCGCTCATGCGTTCTTTTCGGGAACTGAACCGTCTCTGATCAATGGGGTCCTGGATAAACTGGCCCATGAAATCCGTATCCATGAAATAAAAGGCGAAAACGAAAACGGATCGGAGAGCACTGCTTCTTAGCATTTGTTTTTTTACAAAAGGAAAGAAAGTAAAAATACTACCAGGTAGATGTGGTTCTGCATGCCTTTGAAAAGGAAGAATTCTTCCTATAATGACAAATGCATGGAAGTCCCAATTACGGGAATGATCGGAAGAGCAGCATGAGATTGTCGCTTCGCAACAAGCTAATGGCCGTCTGTTTTTCCACAGTTGTTTTCACCAGTTTGGCGATTATTTTCGTCCTCCTTATTATCGGCGGAGAATTGGGACGGGCCGCCATTATTGTACCCGGCATTGGTTTTATTATTAGCCTGTTTGAAGAATTTTACGTCCAGGGCCGCCCTGGCCGCTGGCTTCGAGCCATGCGTCCGCTCAAATCCATCATCATCTATAGTTTGTTGATCGTCGGCTTCTCCATGGCAGTGATGGTGGTGGTCCGTGCGCTATTGGGGCCGATGCATGAGGTGGAGGCGATGGGCGAACAGCACGACACCATGCCGTCATTATTGATCATTCTGCCAGCTCTGTTCGCCGTTTCCGTCACAGCGATCATGACGCTCCGAATCGTCGGCTACATGGGGGCCGGGAACCTGTTCCACCTGATGATCGGTAAATACCACAGCCCAGTCATGGAGGAACGAATATTTCTTTTTCTCGACATCAAGGGATCAACCGCTCTGGTTGAACGCCTCGGCCCGGTAGAAACCCGTGCGCTGATTGGCAAGTTTTTCTTCGATATCTCCGGTCCCATCACAGATCTGGGTGGCGAAATATACCGCTTTACCGGCGACGGGGTCGTCGCCGTCTGGAACTGGAAACAAGGAATCGCAAATAACCGTATCGTTCGTACCATCGACACCATTGACGACACAATCAATCGCGAAGCTGACTACTACCGGTCTAATTTCGGCCAGATGCCCGAATACCGCATTGGTGTCCACGGTGGCCCCATTGTTACCAGTGAAGAGGGCGACACCAAGCGCGCCATTGGTTTCTACGGCGACACTATCCATATCGCGGCCCGTCTAGAGCAGAAAGCCAAAGAACTTGGGGTTAATTGCATCTTATCCGGAAACATTGCCGCACACCAAGTCGGCCTTGGCGATCGGCTTCACCTCATTGGCAACGAGTCGGTTCGTGGTATCACCGAACCAATCGAGATTTACGAACTCAAGAGAACATCATGACGGACGAACGGCACGAATTCGACCTGATCCGCCGTCTGTTTGCCCCATTGGCTGCATCGCGCCCCGAAGCACTTGGCTTGCTCGACGATGCAGCCATTCTACCGCCTAACGCCGATACTGAACTTGTTGTAACCACTGATTGCCTTATTGCAGGTGTCCATTTCCGTACGGAAGATCCACCGGAGACGATAGCGGCGCGGGCGTTACGCACCAACTTGTCCGATCTTGCCGCCATGGGCGCTGTTCCGGATTGTTACACCATGGCGCTCGGCATCCCGAATGAATGCGACGAGACATGGCTGACCGCGTTTACCCAACAACTGGGTGCAGACCAAAAAACCCATACAATTGATCTGATTGGGGGAGACACGGTTTCCACACCCGGCCCCCTGACCATCACCGTGACAGCCTTCGGCAGAGTTCCCGTGGCCAGCGCCATCAGGCGCAGTACCGCGCATGTAGGAGATAATGTCTACGTATCGGGCCATATCGGCGATGCGGCCCTCGGTCTGGCGCTGTTAAAGGAAGAACTGACCGGCATTCCTGAACCGGATATGGACTATCTCATCAATCGCTTCTGGTATCCATCACCGCGCACCATGCTTGGTCCTGCGCTTCGCGAGGTTGCATCGGCCATGGCGGATGTATCTGACGGATTGCTCGCCGATCTGGCTCACATCTGCTCGGCTTCGGGTGTCAGTGCAATAGTCATTGCCGATGATGTTCCTGTTTCCAATGCGGCTAAAAGATTGATCGATGGTGCGCAAACAACCATTGAAACGTTGCTCACCAGCGGTGATGATTACGAACTGGTTTTCACGGCAACGCCGTCGTCCGCTCACCACGTTCAGGATATCGCCCGGGAAACGAATACCACCGTGCGACGGATCGGTATCATTCAGGCGTCCCAGTCACCGATGGTGGCGCTTGTCGACCGAGCCGGGACAGCAATTGCCCTGGACCTCCCGCCAGGGTACGAGCATCAGTGGTGATTATAACAAAGCAGGGACGCCCCCTTGCAATGCCAATGGCGAACGCGATAATCGGGTTCACTATTATTTTTATCGGTTTTGGAGTCTAATCACGTGAAAATCGCCGTCATCGCCTTGGTCGTTTTCATCATGCTCGGGGGCGGAACATTCAGTGTCCTCAAATGGCTTCAAGTCGGCCCCTTTGCCCCTGAGCCAGAGGTTGATGTCGCCATGGTGGATACCGACGAGCCACCTGTATTCATTGATCTTGACCCATTATTGGTTAATGTTTTTGAGGGGGATACTGTCGCAACAACGGTCCAGATTTCAGTCAAGATCGAGGCGCTGGGTTCCGATAATGCGGAGCTCGTGAATGAGAATATTCCGAAAATCACAGACATGTTTCTGCGCGACCTGCATAGCTTTCTGCCGAGAATTATGAAGAACGGTGGTGAGCGAATCGATATATTCGTTATCAAGAAACGGCTCAAACTGATGGCCGATCGTCTTTACCCGGACGGGCGTATCAACGATGTCTTGATTCAGTCCGTCAGCGAGGGCTCATAAGCCAAAATCCCCCATTCGACTCCTTGTCTGACATCACGGTGGTGAGGAGTATTGCTTTATGGTGTCTCTTCTGTCATTTTCCCGGCGCTTTTGCGGGACAAACGGTGTGTCGGAGTGATATTCCACACCGTAATTCCCA
>JAJFIE010000153.1 GCA_021775275.1 Rhodospirillales bacterium
TACTGGGCGACGGCGGGTGAGCTGGTTGATCTCTATGCGGCAGGCGAGGTCTGGATCTCTAATACCTGGGGCGGATATCAGTCTTCGCTGCTGGCTGATCAGGGCATCGAAGTCAAAGAGTTCATTCCGGAAGAAGGCGCCGAAGGCTGGATGGATTCCTGGATGGTTGTGAAGGGCACACCCAACGAGGATTGTGCTTACAAGTTTATGGAAATGTCCACGACAGAACAGGGCCAGTGCGGCGTCGCCAATGTAAATGGTTATTCGGCGGCTAACGTTGTCGCCGCCAAAAACTGCATGTCCCCCGAGCAGTTCAAGAACCTGCATCAGGATGACGTCAACTACCTGGACAGCCTGTTGCTGTGGGAAAACCTGCGTGACCGTCTGGGCGCATACACCAATGCCTGGAATGCCGTGAAGGCCTCCGGTTAATAAGCTTACGTTGCGATGCCACCCGGGCGGATGGTATATCCGCCCGGGTGATGTTTTGGCACAAAGGTTGATGAAAACGCACGATGAACGACATTATTCAGATCAGGAATGTAACAAAGACCTATCCCGGAAATGTCACGGCCGTGGACGATCTGTCGCTCTCGGTCAGGGAAGGGGAATTTGTCACCCTGCTTGGCCCGTCGGGCTGTGGGAAAACCACGACCCTTCGTATGGTTGCCGGGTTCGAGTTACCCACCAGCGGGCAGATTTTCCTGGCTGGCGAGGACGTCACCGACCGCCCCCCTTATGAGCGGCAGGTGAACACGGTATTTCAGGATTACGCCCTGTTTCCGCATATGAATATCAGTGAAAACGTCGGCTATGGCCTGCGCGTGGCGGGCATGGCGAAGGCAGACATCAAACCTGCCGTCGATGCAGCGCTTGCAACGGTTGGTTTGATGGACAAGGCGGCAGTGCGCCCCGGCAATCTTTCCGGTGGGCAGAAACAGCGCGTGGCGCTGGCCCGCGCCCTGGTGCGAAAGCCCAAGGTATTGCTGCTGGATGAGCCACTGTCGGCGCTGGATGCAAAACTGCGTGAAGCCATGCAGGTGGAACTGAAACACCTGCATGAACAGTTGGGCATCACCTTTATATTTGTGACCCATGACCAGAAAGAGGCGCTGGTCATGTCGGACCGCGTCATCGTGATGGAACATGGGCGGATCGTTCAGTCGGGCACGCCGTCCGATCTGTACGATCATCCGGTTAAACCCTATGTCGCCGACTTTATCGGCAACTCAAACAAGCTTTACGGCAAAATTGTTTCGGCAGACGCTGGCCAGGTAACGTTGCAGGTCGGGGCCAATTCCGTTCAAAGTACGCCCGGTCAAACCCGGTATGCCCCGGGTGACGAGGTGCTGGCGACGGTACGGCCGGAAAAGGTCCGGTTGCTGGCCGACGGTGAGGATACCGGTAATTTTTCCGTTATTCCGGGAACCGTACGCGAGGTGTTGTTTCACGGCAGTTCCTGCCGTCTGGAAGTGGATATCGGGGAAGGCCAGTTGTTCGATGTGGATGTTCAGCTTGAACGGGCATTGCATACTTCCGGCATTCATGGCTCGGGGGCATCCGTCAACCTGGCGATCAACCCTGATATGGTTTCGGTATTTCCCATCGCCGAGGATAACGTCTGATGAAGGAGAGTACGCGCAGGAATGTGACATCCTTTGCGATTGTTTCGACACCCTTCCTGTGGACGATGATTTTCCTGTTTGTCCCCTATATGGTGATGTTCACCTATAGCTTCTATCTGAAGAAGTTCCCGACCTTCATTCCGGCCTTTGAGTTCGTCAACTACCTGACGATCATTGTCGATCCGCAGTATTATCAGGTGCTTGTAAGGACGGCGAAGATCGCCATTACGGTTGCCGCATCGGCGGTGATGATCGCCTATCCGCTCAGCTATTTCCTGGTATTCAAGATTAAAAGCAATCAGCTTCGGTCCATCCTGTATATGGCCGTAATCGTTCCCTTGTGGGTGTCCTATCTGCTGCGCGCCTATACATGGAAAACCATTCTGGGGAACGAGGGCATTCTGAATTCGTTCCTGGTATGGAGCGGCTTCCTCGATCAGCCGACGGATATCTTCCTGTATAACCAGTTTTCCATGGTGGTGACGTTGACCTATATTTTCGTTCCGTTCATGGTCATGCCCATTTACATGGCGCTGGAAAAGATTCCCCGTAGCATGATCGAGGCGTCCAAGGATCTGGGCGTCGGACCCATCCGCACATTTCTGCGGGTAACGTTGCCGCTTTCCATGCCGGGCGTTATCGCCGGGGCGACGTTCACCATATGCCTGACCTTCGGCGACTTTGTTGCGGCATTTCTGGTCGGTGGTCCCAACGGGGCGATGATCGCCACCATTATCCAGAGTCAGTTTGGCGCCACCCTTAACTGGCCGCTGGGCGCGGCGCTGTCCATCGTCATGCTGGTGATTGTCCTGACCATTATTTCCCTGTCCGACCGGCTTGAACGCGCCGGGCGTATCGATCTGGATTAGGGGCATATCACGGTGAAACAACTCAGCTCACGACTGAACGAACGCATTGGCGACAACCTGCTTACACTGGTGGCGACAGCCGGGATGCTGTTTCTCTATATCCCGGTGCTGGTGCTGATCGTGTTCAGCTTCAACGACAACCGGTCACTGACCTTGCCGCTCAGGGGCTTTACCCTGAAATGGTATGAGAAGTTTCTGAGCAATTCAGACATGCTGACGGCCATCGGCAACAGCCTCTACGTGGCTACCGTCGCCACGGCGGTAACGATTGTTATCGGGACCGTTGCCGCGTTTGCCCTGGACCGGGTGACGTTTCCGGGCAAGACCGTGTTCCGTCGTCTCATTCTGTTGCCCATTGCCCTGCCGGGAATTATTACCGGTATCTCGATGCTGAACATGTTCAAGCTGATGGGCATCAATCTCAGTCTCGAAACGGTGATCCTTGGCCATGCAACGGGACTGGTTTCCATCGTTGTTACGCAGGTTTATGCCCGCTTGCAACGCTTTAACCGCCGGATTGAGGAAGCCTCCAGCGATCTGGGTGCGCGCCCGTGGCAGACGTTCTTCTATGTCACGCTACCCAATATCCGGCTGGCCCTGATCGGTAGCGCCTTGCTGTCTTTCACTGTCTCCTTCGATGAAATTCCGGTCACGTTCTTCCTGACCGGTCGGGATAATACGCTGCCCATGTACATCTATTCCACCCTGCGGCGCGGCATTACACCGGAGATTAACGCCGTGGGTACGGTCATTGTCGTGTTGTCGCTGGGGCTTATTATTCTTTCGGTTTACCTGCTCAGGCAATCGGAAAAAGAATAATCAGGCATCAACCACCACAAGTTTCAGGGGCGCCTTGACAGGTTGTTCCGCCGTGTCCTCCTTGAACAACAGGGTATCGATATAATATGTGATCCCGGAAAGACGGGGGCTGAAAAACTGACTCTCGAAATTAACCACGGTGTTCGGCTCAAACACTCTGTCGGAGTCCGTATCTGACATTTCATAGACAAAGTTTCCAACCCAGTCCGGTGGAAACCCGATACCCAGCTCATACCCGCCAACCCACCCGGCATCCGACCAGATACCCACGTCGTCGTAATATTGCCGTGCCTTCGTGGCCAGTTCCGCCACCGGCAGGTTCGGCCGCAGGGCGCTGGCGATGACATCAAACACACCAGCGGATTTCTCATGATATTCCATCACGTCTTTTGGCGGCTCGCCCACATAGAACGAGCGCGCGGCATTACAGTGATAGCGGTTGTAGACGCCGCTGACGTCCACGTTGACCTGTTCCCCGGCCATGATGATCTTGCGGCTGGCCAGCGCGTGCCCGGTGTTGGCCTTTGCGCCGGACAGCACCGGCAGGGTAATGGCCGGGTTTTCGCCGCCTGCCCTGGCCATGGCGCAGATCATCTCGCCGTATACCTCCAGTTCCGTAACACCGGGGCGAATGGTGTTTCTGGCGGCATCCAGACCGATGTCGGTGATCCGAGCGGCATGCTCGATATAGGCGGTTTCCTGTGGGGATTTGATCCAGCGAATATCGCGCAAGATATCGCTGCCATCGGTGACGGTCAGTCCGGCATCCTCGAAGGCATTGCGAAAACGGGCGCTGATAACGGGGTTGGGGCGGTAGCTATGCAATTCCATGCCAATGGTGCCGGAAAGCCAGCCTTCGGATTTAAGCTCGTCAACAATGAACGAAATGCCGTCGCGGCGCACTCCCATGGGAAAAGTCCTCAAGTCGTCCGCACAGGTCACAAAACGACACATGATCTTCTCACTGGGCGTGTCGAACATAATGAATTTGTCATGGTCCCGATGAACGGCGATACCGCTGGTGGCAGGCCATTGTTTGGGACTCTGGGCCTGATACCATTCACAGGTGTAGCCGCTGACATAAAACAGGCTTTCCGGCGCCATGAGCCACAACAGATCAATGCCGTCTTTGTCCATGCGTTCGTGAATGCGGCGCAGACGTTGCTTGTACTCCACCAGGGTAAACGGCAGTTCCATGGCTGGTTGGCATTGCTCCAGCGCGCGTTCTCTGTTCAAACTCATGGTCAGGCTCCTTCCTGTATTGGCGTGTTCGGGGTATTTTGGCTATGGGCTCATAGCTTACGGCGGGCGTATTTTGGCGGTCAACGGTCTCAAGCGGGATAACACTTGAAGAGTGTGACGATTTTTCTTCCGACGCACGGTTCTCCGCCGTATGGTGTGTTCCTAAGGAGTACACATATGTTTTTGAAATACCCCGTTGTTATGGCGGTTGTGGTCGTTGCGGCGACCATCGCAGCAGCACTTTTTCCGGCGCAAGCCGCAACGCAACTTGCACCGCACCGAGCGATATATTCGGTTTCATTGTCGCCTGATTCCATCGGCGGCCCGGTTCTTGATGTGGATGGCGTCATGTCCATGTCCCTCGAAGAAACCTGTGATGGCTGGATTTTCACACAAGATATGAAAACGGTGATCACGATCGATTCCGGAACGGTCAACCAGTCGGCATTGTTTACAAGCTGGGAATCCCTTGATGGGCGGCAGTATCGCTTTGCATCGCGCATTAAAACCGGTGACGGGCAGCTGATCCTGCGCGGTGATGCGAAACTCAATGACGATGGTTCAGGCAAGGCGTTCTACCGTGAACCACAGGAAGTTGAAGTTGACCTGCCGCAGGGAACACTGTTTCCGGTATCCCATACGGCCTGGTTAATCGATGAAGCAAAGGCCGGTACGCGTTCCGCGCCACGCATCGTATTTACCGGGGCCGAAGACCTGGAAGCCGAACTGGTGAATGCCTTTATCGGCGATTTTGTGACGGCACAGGATCATGGCGCCAGTAGCGCCGGTGATCTGGCGGCTGAAGGCGGCTGGCCCCTGACCATGGCGTTCTATCCAATTGCCAGCCAGACAGGCGTCCCGACGTTCGAGATGCGGGCCCTGCAATTGGAAAATGGTGTTTCACCGGAACTACAGATGAGCTTTGGTGATTTTGCGACCAGATTGATGATCCAGCGCCTGGAACCCATTGATCGACCTGCTTGTTCTTAACCGTTAGGAAGACGGACAGTTGTATCCGTGTATGTAAATCCTTAAGCTATTGAGGCAAATCGTCAATGATGGACAGGGGTTATACATTTTGATGATGCTCCGGGGGATTTCAGGCCGACTTGCCATGACGGCCATTGCTCTCTCGTTCCTCTTTGGTACGGGGCTTTTTAGTGTAGGCAGCGTTGTTGCGGCCGGGTCGCCCTATGTCGGCATGCAGCCACAGGAATTACCCAAGAAGGCCCTTGCCGCACTGGGGCTCGCGGATGCAGCCGGTGCGGTCGCCATTCGTGATGTCGGTCGTGACACACCGGCTGCACGGGCCGGCGTGCAACGTGGGGATATTTTACTTGTCCTTGATGGTGAGCGGATTGAAACCCTTGCGCAGGTCATTGCCATCGTCACCAAGGCTTCGCCTGGCGATGTTTTTGATTTGACGGTATTGCGCAATGGTGAGGAGATTGATCTCTCACTGGCCACCGAAGAATGGCCGGAACCACGCAACATCAAAAAAACCTTTATCGGGCAAATACCGGCGTTGGGTCTGACGACGGGTGCATTGGCCCCGAAGATGCGAACCCAGTTCGATATCCGGTGGGACAGCGAAGGAGTCGTCGTGACGCTGGTGGACCCCTCCAAAGGCGTGTCCGAGGTCATCAAACGTGGAGACGTGATTGTTCAGTTCAACCAGCAACCGATCTGGTTGCCGGAACAATTGATCGCTGCCTATGGCGCAGCGAAAAATGCAAAACTGAAAGCGGCGCTGGTATTGCTGGAACGCGCAAATGGTTACGTGTTCATTATGCTGCCGGTGCGGTAACTACCCTTAAGTTTCCAGAATCTATCCGCTAGAGAGCAATCCCGGCCTTATATGAACCACTCTGATGTGGCGGATCGGCTTGTTCGGGCAGGCGCGGCCCGCCGCGCGATGCCATCGCATCGCGTCGCGACACGTTCCTCGTCACGAAACAAAATAACATGGTCAGAATGGTTCATATAAGGCCGGAATTGCTCTAACTGTTACGTGCGGCATCAATCAGCTGTTTCATGGTCGCTTTGTCGATGGCGCCGGGAACCAGTTCATCGCCGATG
>JAJFIE010000154.1 GCA_021775275.1 Rhodospirillales bacterium
CTCTCGACCGCATTAACCGCCATAGCGGTCATGTTGCGGGTCCCCGTTTCCACGGCATCGGACGCGTTCGCCACTCCGTTGCGGGTCCGTTTGGACGCCTCATCCAGATCCTGAATGCGTTGCGCCAGGGCGTTGCCGATCTCGCGCAGACTCTCCGAGGTGCGCGTCGCTGTTCCGTTCAGTTCTTCCGACTGCCCGCGCAACTGATCGCGCGCCGTAACAATTTGTGATGAAGCTTTTTCCGATACGGCACTCAAATCCGACGACTGCTGGTTCATGGCCGCATTGACCGTAGCGAGAAGATTGGTCGCTTTCTCCACGGCGGCGTCAACTTCGGATCCCCGTTCCTGGAGGGAACTAGCGACACCGGCCAGCTTATCCGTCGCACCGGTCGCTGCGTCGGTTATGCCACCTGCCTGTTTGTGCAACTGATCACTAAAGATGCGCACATGCTCTGATGCCCGATGATAGGAATCATCCAATTGATCGGTTCGCGTCTTCAACAGATCGCCCACATCATTCAGCTTGGTTTCGGACTGTCCAAGCGTCGATTCCATATCGGCGGAATAACGCAACACCGCGTCCGCAATGGCTTCCAGACGTTGCCCTGAATCATCCGAATGACTTACAGCCTGAGCCAGTTCGTCGCGCATGGCCTGGCCCACTTTCCCGAGCGCGCCAACGGCCTCTTCCGTGGAGGCGGACACCACGGACGAACTCCCCTGCAAGGCCTCTGTAACCCCATTGATCCGAACAGCAGCAACCTCGCTTGTATCGCTCAACCAGTCTGCCCGGGATTTAAGTATCTCGCCTGTCTGGTTCAGACGTTGCTCTGTTTCACCCAGTCGGTCTTCCAGGTTAACGGTTTCCGCCTGCAACTCCGCTGCAACCTTGGCCACACGTGCGGAAGCATCGTCGGTAGCCGTATTCAGGCCCGTCGCCTGCCGATCAAACGCATCACTGACCAGTGACAGAAGTCGTGCGGCGCGATCAGTCGACGACGTTAGTTCCCGGGTCGATTGCCGAAGAGCATCATCTGCCCGTCCGACATCTTTCGTGGCGGAATCCGCCGCCTCGGAAATGTCATCCACCTGACCACCGAGCAGATCGCCAAGGCTGGACACTTTCATCGATGCGTCGTCGGACGCAGACAGTAACTCGCGCAGGTTTCGTTTCACTTCGCCGCTGACATCGTCAAGTCGCTCTTCGACCTTATCCGTCACCGCAACCAATTCGTTGGCGCGGCGCATAATGGTCATACTGCCCTCGTCGGCCGACTTGGTGACACGTTCTGACATCTCGCTCAGACGCTTGCCTTCTTCCTGTAGGACTTTATGCACGCCTTCGACGGAATCCACGGTCTCCGTGGAAACCTGTTGCAGATTGCGGGCGCCTTGGTCGACGTTCTGCTCAAGCGACTGTAACCGGTGCGAGACCTGTTGCGCCATCTGCCCCATTTCATCGAGTTGACCGCGAAAGCCGTCCACGGTTTCCCGGGTCTGGTCGGATGTTGCAGATACAGCATCCGCAGTAATTTGCAGGTTATGCGCCGCTTTCTGCACATTGGTGACGCTGGTCTGTGTGGCCCCGTCCAGGGTATCCGCCTGACGACGGAAATCCTCGTTCAGGCTGGTCATTCGGTGGGCTGCGCGTTCCGTTGCACTGTCCAGATCGGCGGAACGATCACGCAGGGTGTCGCCCACACCGGTCAAACGGCCATCCGTTTCATTGGCGATGCGTTCGATATCGCGGGCCTGTGTCGCCAGTGAATCCGTTGCATTGCGTACCCGGCCCGATGCTTCGTGCGACGCGCTGTCCAACTGGTCGGAACGTTTCTGCAACTCCTCGCCAACACGCCCCATTTCGCCGATCACTTTATCACTGACCGTCGACAGGCTGTCAGCGCTCAACTCCAGCGCAGTGGTCACCGATGTCACGCCGGTCTCGGCGTCTGTCGTGATCGCGTTGACTTCGTCGATACGGCGGCGGAATTCATCGCCCACCTCGCGGACCCGTTCGCTTGCCCGTTGCGTTGCCCCCTGCAAATCACGCGTCGTGCGTTCCAGATCACCGACTGTTTCGCGGACCGTACCGGAAACAACTTCTGACGATTCGCGAAGCTCAGTGGTCTGCCGCCCCAGCGAACCCTCGATTTCTTCTGCCCGGCGTTCCAGGTTTTCTGCCGCATGGGCCAGCAAGGATTGTTGCTCACTCAACATGTTGCGTAACGTTTCCGCCTGTTTGGAGGCCGTTTCCGACCGCTGCTCCATGGCGCTGGAATGGCGCTCCAGCATATCGGTGCTAACCTCGAATTCCTGCGCTGCACTGCGCACAGTGGACGCCAGCGAATTGGCGCGGTCATCGAGATGATCCCCGGCAGCATCGGCCTGGCGGACGGCCTCGTTGACCACATCGGCAAAGCGGGCGCCGCGGTCTTCAAATATCTGCGTCGAATGTTCCGTGCGTTCCGTCGCTTCGCGGGCGGTTTCCGATAGCTCCTGGCTACGATCACGCAGGGTATCGCTCAAGTCTTCGGCCCGTGCGGAAGCGCGGTCCGACGACGTGACCAGTTCCTGTGATCGCTCATAGAGCGTGTCGCCAACTTCGCGAGCCCGCTCGACGGCACGGTCCGTAACATCGCGCAAATCTTCGGTCTGCCGTTTCAGGGATTCCGAAATGGCGCGGGCGCGGATATCCGCATCTTCGGACACTTGCGAGAGCTCAATGGAACGACGTTTTACCTCGCCCACCACATCCGCCGCCTGTTTGGCGGCAAAGTCCGACGCGCGGGTCAGGTCCTGCGCCTGCCGACGCAGCGATTGCGTGACATCGCGCAGGCGAATTTCCGCCCGATCAGACGGATAGGCCAGTTGACTGAGCTGCCAGCGCAATGCTTCGGTTTCGTGACGTAATGTGCGTCCGCGTTCGAAAAACGCGACCACCATCCACAACAGTGCGAGCGGCGTGATGGCGCCGACGGCCAGACCAGCCAGTTCGTGCGGCAGCAAAACTGTCAGGTTGTTCCAGCCCAGATACAGTTCGACCATCTGATGAACCAGATAGCCCCAGCCAACGGACGTCAGAACGCCGACAATCACCGGAATACGGTAACGCAGAAAAAATGGCGGCTTCCAGTCTTCGGGCTCAAGTGTCCCGCTGGCATCAATGAACGGCAATGCCTCACTGATATCGGCGGGATCGCGAACATCCCCGGCGCCACCGTGCAAATTCCGATCAATAAGCACGTCTGTGATCATGCCATCGACACCCGACGGATCATCCTTGGAAGGTTGTTGGCCTAATACGTTGTCGGAATTGGTCGGTTTGTCCGCCATCACTGCCTCGTCGAACTTCTATTCATACAAACCCATATGCAACACCGCCGCCTCACGATCTCCAGTGCCGTTTTCACGGTGAAACTTGAGGAAGTGGCGCGAGTCGCTGGTTAATTTTTACAGAGTAATCATACACCCAGTTATCGCCGGATGGAACAGGGTATGGCAGATATAGCGATTATTTTGTGGATAACTACAATATATAGCGCCGATCTTTGGCCGGTCTTTGAAAGTGATCAGGCGTCCAGAAAATCACGAAGCGCAGATACAGTGCGAATCGCAGCATGGCCATCCGCGCCGCTGCCAAATACCCTGGAGCGCATGCGCGCACGGGTTTCATCGCCCGAATCCGGTGCATCGAGCAATTTCAGAACCTGCTCAATTGCCTCCGCGTCCTCATCGACGCATACAGCGACACTTTCCAGTAATGCTGCATGCTGATCGCCCAGCCGAACCTGTTGTGACGCATGGGGGCGTGGTCGCAATAAGACCATGGGGGCATCGAAGGCCAGAAACGTAAACGCCAATGGTGAAAAATCCGCCAGCAGGAGGTCGGCCCCAGCCATCAAGGCTAGATAGTCGACACCCGCTGCAACATGGACCGTCACATTGGCGCACGTCGCGGCAAGATCAACCCACCCATCAACCCATCCCGGTTGGTTCTCAAGGGTTGTTGGATGCGGCCTGATCACCAGGTCAAATGCGTTGTTGTCAGCGCTACACAAGGTGGCAAGCGCCTCATTCATAACAGGCGCGGCACTGGCTTCATGACGCCAATCCGGCATGTAGAGCACCTGTTTGCGGCCACCACGTCCCGTGACTGAACGCTCGAAAACACCGTCGGTGAGCGGCAGGCCGGTCAACCACACGCGGTGTTGCGACAGACCCGCGGCCAGGAATGCGTCGCGTTCGTCGTCGTTCACGACACAGACAGCGTCCGCTGATGCGCCCAGAAGCGAACCCGGCGATACACTGTCGGGACGACGGATGGCAGCAGAGGGTATCTGGATGACAGCACACTCAGGCATCTGATCACGTAACCCCTTCAACCGATCAGAAGTCGTCAGAATGGCGTCTGGTCGAAACTCGGAAATCTCCCTCATATCGCCTGAGAATAATGGCCAGTGGTCTTCCATCAACGCATCAAAAACCGGCTTGAGAGCGAAGTAATCAGCCTGGGTTGTCATGTGCAGAGCAATTTTTCGCCGGTTATTCTGTTCGGAAACAATACGTCCGCTGGTCACGACATCCATGCTCAGGATGGCTGCACGGGCAAATCGGTTTGTCGGATCGGTGGATAATGCCCTCTCAAAAGCCTGTCGTGCATCATCTGTGCGGTCCATAGCCCGACAAACCAGCCCCAGATGATACCCTGCCTCGGCTCGTTCCGGATCAATTTCCATAGCGATCCGCAGACATTGCAGGGCTTCATTAACAGCCCCGGCACGGCGTAAGGCAGTGCCCAGCAAAAGCCGCGCCTCACCATCTTCGGGTGCGACCCGAACGGCGCGCCGGAAGCTGTGAATGCCTTCCGCTTCGTCGCCCCGCAGGAACAGCGACTTACCGAGATTCCGGTGTGCATCCAGATGATCCGGATAGCCCTGGATGGCGCGACGGAAGCAGGCGATTGCCGCATCATAGCGCTCTCCCAATGCCAGCAACTCGCCCATCTGGACGTTGATATCCGGATCATCCGGCATCTGCGCCGATGCCCGGTGCAGGCATGCCGCTACCATCGCCAGATCACCTTCAGCACGGGCCGCCGTCGTCCGCTTGAGAAGTTCCGGCACCGGAACATCGGCCAGCTCGCCCTCTAATTCGTTATACCGCAAAGAGTTGACGCCTGAACCAGGGCCTGAATCTGGATCATGCATACCTTGCTGCTCAATTATGTTCAGCGCATCATCCAATTGACCCGGCATGCCAACATCCGACGCATCGTGTTCAGCTTTTGGCATCCACCCGCCTGCAATACCCGCTTCACCCGGTGCCAGCACCGCCGCTACGCCACCTGTCAGGCGCAGCAGATACATCTTCGCCAGCCACCCGATCGACAACAAGACCCGGGATCGAAGTGATGCGCCGAACACCCCAACGATATCACGGACGGTGGCCGTACCGCGCTCCGTCACCATATTGATAACCTGCTCCAATCCATCACGATCCAGCAGGTGTTTCGTGGCAAAATTGTTCATATGCACAGACAACCGTTCATCCAGCAGATGCATGTTGGCGCCTTCAATCAGGCGAAGCTCCGTGGCATCGCTGATCAACGATGTGGGATAGGCGGCGAACATGGCGAAGGGATCGCTACGGAGCGGCACATCCGGGACTGCATGAATATTGCGGGTATCTTTTGCAGCGCGTGACCGGCGGTGATCCAGTTCTTCCCAGACATCCTGATACGCCTTGATCACAACCGACCAGTCGAAAGCCCTGCATGCATGGTCGCGACCGGCCTTACCCATGGCATGGCGCTTGTCTGCATCGTTGCAAAGGACACTGAGTGCATCGATACACGCGCCGGCATCCACCGCCGTCGACTGGCTCACCGCCCCACAATACCGGTCGTTGGCGGTGTCGTCCGCTGCCCCCAGAACACCCAGTTCAGGTGCGAAAGCCAAATCGCGCCCCTCGCCTCCCGTCGGCATCCAGGTCGGAATAATAAATCCATGGACGCCATCACTAATTGTTTCGCGATGCCCATTCCAGTCACTGACAACTACAGGCAGGCCCGCCGCCATGGCTTCAATGGGGGTCAGACCAACGGTTTCGTGGATATTGTCTGAAAGCGACACGAACACATCCGCCGCCCGCCAGATGCGGCGGCGTACATCATCATCTCGCCCATCGAGAAATATCGCATTCACCGACGGGCACAGAGCCCGCGCCCCGTCGCGAAATTCCTTTTCTTCGGCTTCATTGGAAAACCAGCCTGCCTGGATCAAGTGGATCTGACGGCCCGTACGCCGCGCCGCCGCCTCTGCGGCGACGTAGAATGGCAGCGGATGCGCCATGGCATGAAAACTAAGGTGGCCAACAAACAGCAGGGCCACATCATCACCATGGATTCCCAAGCCCTGGCGCAACTGGGCCCGGTCGGCGCTCGCCGCCGCATCATGGGCAAAGGCTGCACAATCAACGCCGGGGGGAACGACGGGCAGGAGCAACTCAATCGGGGGCCGCGCACCCATGCGCTCCTCCAGATAGGCCGCATACCCGTCCAGCACATAGCGGGTGGCTGAGCGGGACGCACGTGACGTACAGATCAGGGCATCCCATGCCTGTACAGGCGCTGTCAGCAGATCACCAAGGGTGCTCATGGCCTGCGCGGGCGCAATGGTGCGGTTAAGCCCGCACAGGCTATAGGCCGCGTTTCCATGGGTTCGGCGTCGCCAGGCGAACGGTGCGATATCCGCACCAGGAAGGCTGAGAACGCCAGGCGCTTCGTTCCGGCCGATCATATCGTGCCCGACCCGGCGGCAGGGTTGAGAGTTCCCGGCAACCTGCCTGATCCGACGCGCAAAGTCAGCAAAATGGTCCGCACTCAGGGTATGCGCATAATAATTTTCAACGCCGCCGTGGTCGACGAAGCCACGCAGGAAACCGTCACCAATGGCAAACTGCCCTGTGTGAGGATCACCGCGATTATCGCGATTTACCTCCACGCCATCGGCGTGGTGAAAGAAAACTGCGTTGCGCGCCATGATTATCCGTTATTACCGATCTACTACTAGTAGAACAAAACCCGTTCAAAACAGGTGTTGTCCGCCTGTTACCCAGACTTCCGTACCGGTAACATAGCGCGCATCGTCGGAACAGAGATAGTAGATAGTGCCGGCAACGTCGGCAGGCGACCCCATTCGGTCCAATGGAATGCGCGGTATCAGCACCTCGTATTCCGGCCCAACCATCTCCGTTTCGATTTCTCCCGGGGCAATGGCGTTGACACGAACGTCCAGCGCAGCAAACTCATTGGCCAGTTCCCGGGTTAATGCGGAAAGGGCCGCCTTGGAAATGGAATAAGCCGATCCGGCAAAGGGATGGATGCGGTGACCGGCGATTGACGTGATGTTGACAACGGCACCCTTGCCCCGGTGAAGCGCCGCAGCAAATCCACGTGACAGGCGCAGCGCAGAGTAAAAGTTGATCTCGAACACCTCTTTCCAGATGTCGAGATCGCCATTCAGACACCCGAGACGTTCCTTGTAGGGTGTCTTTGGCGACAAACCCGCGTTATTGATAAGCGCATGAAGGGGATCATCCCCCAACTGTTCGTTTACCGCAGCAACAAATTCGGCGACGCTTTCAGGGTCAGACAGATCGGCGGGAATATGGCTGGTCCAGTTGGGATCACGCAGACATTCCACCGGAACCTCGTCGCGTGAGCAGGTAATGATCTGCCAGCCCCGCTCCAGAAAACACTTGGCCGTGTAGTGGCCAATTCCACGGCTGGCGCCGGTGATGACAACGGTTTTTCTTTGTTCATTCATGATTTCAGATTACGGCAATCCCCTGCCCGTTGCCAGCAGCCTGACGCAGGAAAATTACAGAATGAACCTCTGGACCGGCAAGCACGGCCCGCCTATCCTCACGCCATGTGCTCACGCTATGAACTGAATGCCAGCCCCCGCCAACTGGCGCGTCAATTTAGCCTGTCCACCAGTCCGACGCTGCCAAACCAGTCAGAAATCCGACCAACGGACCAGGGATTGATCATCACGCCACAGAAAGACAGCAAGTTGAAGGCGTGGGGCATTCCGGCATCCTGGGATGGCAAGCCCATCTTCAATGCCCGCGCCGAGTCCCTGTCGGAAAAACCAACATTCCGCCCGTTTCTGAACAATCGCTGCATCGTGCCCGCGACGGCTTTCCCTGAATGGAGAAAAGATGGAAAGCAGCGTTTTAAGTACCGGATATCTGTATCCCGTGGCACTGCGGGCGATGGAACGGAACCCGCCATCATGGCCTTTGCAGGATTATATGACGCCACTCACTACACGATCATCACCTGCGCCGCTGCACCATGCATGGCTGTCGTTCACAACCGCATGCCGGTAATCCTGTCATCCGATGCCATGGCGGTCTGGTTAAATCCGGACTATGACTTTAGTGAGGTTGCGTCTGTGATGATTCCTTATTTAGCGGATGATCTCTTGGTTAAGGAAGAACCCACCGGGAAAACCGTCCAGGCCGATCTGTTCACCTGAGAATATTTCGTCAGACAATCATAAGAAATCCATTGCCGCGGCCTCTAACTTCCGTCATCTACACAATCCGATCTGTTGATAGTTTTCAGGCGCCACCATGACGGACGACAATACAACCGCGAACGACGTGACAGAGACAAGCCAGCCTGTCTCCGGTGTCTCCATGATGTCCGCTGCGGCGGCATGCTCCGCACTGTTGTTCAGCATGGGCATCGTCATGCTCAGCAATGGTCTACAGGGAACCCTGTTGGGCCTGCGCGCCACTTTCGAGGGATTCTCTACTGAGACAACAGGCTTCATCATGTCCGGCTATTTCGCCG
>JAJFIE010000155.1 GCA_021775275.1 Rhodospirillales bacterium
GGAGAATCAGGTGACCTCCGCTCAGATCAACTTCACCTCCACATCCTACGATGAACGTCTGGCATCCTACCAGCTACTGCTGGCCATGGGGCGTCTGACACCGGAAAACCTGAACCTGCCGCAACCCTGATTAATCTCCGACCCTTTGCAGGGTGCCGGAAATCCGCCGGATTATATTGTCTGCCCGGGTCCGGGTGAATTCCAGGTCCATGCCGGTATCTGTCAGTGTTCGGTGGTAGGCCTGTATTTCGTAGCCACCATCATCGGTCACCAGTAAACCGAAGATACTGAGTGTCGCGCCATTTACCCTTGCCCAGACGTACGGGTCGCCTTTCATGGGATCGAATGGCACCTGATTACCGAACATATCGCTTTTTTGCGCTGATGCGTAGACGCCCGACCGCTCTGTTTTTCGAAATGCAATGGTTGATGCCTTCTTCTTTACCGACCCGTCCGGGCGATGAAAGAACGTGGTCCAGGAGACTTCGAATCCGCCCTTGTCCTGTGCCGCCACTGTCACGTCGAAATCCCGCTCGGACACCTGATCTTCCATGTTTGTAATGGAATGCCCGATATAGCGCCCGACAAACGGCTCAATATCAGACACACCCGCACGCGCTGTACTGCCTGCGGCGACGCCCAACACCAACACAACGATGGCGCCATGGATGATCGCGGATATATGTCGCATCTTTTACCTCATGAATGATGATAACCGAACCGGACAGCCCACAGTCGAAGGCGGTTCCTGTCTGGCATATCAACCACCGTATCGACAGATCATTATATAGTGCGCAAATTTTCCCGCGCCAGGAGACGACTGACGTTCCGTCACATCTGCGTGACCGTTTAACGCCATCCGTGCGCGCTACGAAACGTCCCCGAACCATCCGATATGGGAAATTTGCGAATGCGGACGAAAAATTCTTCGTCAACGCGATTTAACGAATAGAGAAGAGTGCCTGATCCTATTATCCAAAACAGACATAATTCATGGCATTCAACCCGCCGCAACATATATCTATTGCGGAGAGTTTCACATGACCACGCGCATACATTCAGATGATCAGGCTCTATGCCCCGCAACGTATGGAGGCGTCAATATGGCGGTCACGCTGAAGCCACTTGGCGTCCATGAACAGGCCAATACCGCTGGGACTTTTGTCAGCATTTTTGATTTTGAAGGTCGCCGTCTGACCGATAGCAAGATTCATCCGGCGCTTGGACACCACCGTGTCGGAATTGATCTGGATAAATTGAAAGGTAATAGCGGACGGCAGAAGTTCTCCCGCGTTTACCACTCTGAAAACCGCCGCGCCATTTTCGCATGCGGTGAAAACTTCGATGGGCAACCCCGCCACAGGCAGTATCGCAACCTGAACGGGTTCTCCGTTATTGGATGCGGCGTGAACCACCCCCGCAATACTCGAAAGGGCTAGTCCAAAACCAATGGCAAACAGCGAAGCAACATATTTCATTCATCATTTTCCTTCTGGAAAAGGTTTTTCGGATACGGCTGGCGGAACCTACTGCAAGCATGTTGTCAGACATTTACTCCATTGTGACCGGGGTATGACCCGGTGCGGCGACGGCAAGAAATGGTCACCATCACGATGAGCCCGCAACGCAAAATTCTGTTGGTTGACGACGAAAGACTGATCCGGACGCTGATCTCTCAATACCTGTTAAATGCCGGCTATGCCGTGGTGACGGCCGGGTCCGGTCGGGAGATGTTTGACTGCCTGAACAATGATGCCGCCATTGACCTTGTCATACTGGATCTGGGGTTACCCGACGAGGACGGCCTTGTTCTGGCCAGGAAGCTCCGCACGCGGTCTGCTGATCTTCCCATCATTATCCTGACCGCCCGGGATGGGGTGGATGACCGGCTGGCCGGACTGGATGTGGGCGCAGACGACTACCTGACCAAGTCTGTCGACCCGGCGGAAATGTTGCTCCGTGTGCGTAATCTGCTTCGCCGGAGCGCGGGAAGGAATTCGCTGCATATGGCGGCGTCTGACAGCGCGGAAAACGTTATCCGGTTTGATGGTTGGGTTTTTGACTCAAAAGGATACATCCTGATCTCGCCCGAAGGGCGGGACATCACCATGACGCCCGGCGAGTTTCGTGTGCTGGGCGCATTGCTGAAAAACCGGGGACGGGTCCTGAGCCGGGATCAGTTGCTCGACGCCATCACCGGACACGAAGACGCCCCGGGCGATCGCATGATCGACGCCTTCATCAGCCGAATCCGCAAAAAAATCGAAAAGGATCCTCGCCAGCCGGTCTACATCAAGACAGTGACCGGCGTGGGATATAGATTTTCTGGTGAGAAATAGATTAGCGGCGGGCAACCGTCAGATATCGGAAACGTCGCGCGGCTCGCGATCGGCCCGACGCGCCTGATACTCCCGAACGCGCTTCTTCATCTGCATGACCAGCCAGTTGTCCTCGCCCTGGTTGGAGCCGCCATAGGCGCATCCCGACGTCCTGAATTCCCACCAGAGAAGCATGAAGATGACCGGTGCGGCGACGGCGGCGAAGATGAGGAGTGATTGACTGTCCATAATTGTAACTTGCTTTCTTGTATCTGAGGCTACCGGAGGCGGGCCATCCCCGCCGATGGCACTATAAAGCACGCAAAATCCCGCCCCGGCAGTGATGGCAATCACAAGGTTCAGAAATATTTACCATAATCTCCCGTGCCATCAAAAAGGCCTCGAACCGATCCGTCGCACCAGGATCAATGTTTGGCGTAAGATATTAGTTTAATTAAGTTAAATGACCTTGCGCTGGTAATCTTGCTGTATCATGGTCCCCTGTCGAAAACTCAAAAATGCCATTCTGACTGGATGAGTGCAGTGCCCT
>JAJFIE010000156.1 GCA_021775275.1 Rhodospirillales bacterium
CGGCCCGGTCATCATCGAAGACAACTGCTTCATCGGCGCACGATCGGAAGTCGTCGAAGGTGTCGTGGTCGGCGAGGGCGCGGTCCTGTCCATGGGCGTCTACATCAGTGCATCCACCAAGATCGTCAATCGGGCCACCGGTGAAATAACCTATGGTTACGTACCGCCCTATTCCGTGGTGGTTTCCGGCACCATGCCCGGCGCGCCCATCCCCGGACGCAATGATGGTCCGGGGTTGTATTGCGCCGTCATCGTCAAGCAGGTTGACGAGAAGACCCGCTCGAAGACCTCCATCAACGAGTTGTTGCGGGACTGATCCATGCCTGACCCTGTTGAGCTTAGCCAGGCGCTCATTCGTTGCCCGAGCATTACGCCGGTGGATGCGGGCGCGCTGGATGTCTTGCAGGGGTTTCTCGAGAGCCAGGGATTTTCATGCCACCGCAAAATATTTGAAGAATCCGGAACGGAGCCGGTGGACAACCTGTACGCCCGGTTAGGCGATCAGGCGCCCAATCTCTGTTTTGCCGGCCATACGGACGTCGTGCCGCCGGGCGATGAAGCCCTGTGGACACACCCGCCCTTCGCGGCGGACATCGTGGATGGCAAGCTTTTTGGCCGTGGCGCAACGGACATGAAATGTGCGATCGCCGCTTTTGCCGTCGCGGCGGCGCGCTGCGCCGAACAATCTGATGGCCCACTGCCCGGTTCCATCAGTCTGCTGATCACCGGAGACGAAGAAGGGGTCAGCATCAACGGCACAAAGAAGATGCTGCACTGGCTGGAAACGGAAGGCGAGGTTCTGGACGCCTGTCTCGTAGGCGAGCCGACGAATCCGCATATTCTTGGCGAGATGGCGAAGATCGGACGGCGTGGCTCCATGAACCTGACCCTGACCGTCAAGGGCGTACAGGGGCATTCCGCCTATCCCCATATGGCGGATAATCCCATCCCGCACATGGTTCGCATGTTGAATGCATTGATCGATGAGCCGTTGGACGATGGAACGGAACATTTTCAGTCCTCCACCCTGACCATTACCACGGTTGATGTTGGCAACCCCGCCACCAACGTCATCCCTTCCCGGGCTGCCGCCCATATCAACATCCGGTTCAATGATCATCACACCAGCGCCGGGATAGAGCGACTGGTGCGCGAACGACTGGACCGGGAAGGCGTCGCATACGATCTCGTCATTCAGGTGTCGGGGGACTCTTTTTTGTCGCCCCCCGGCGTCCTGAGCGAGGCCATTTCCACCGCCGTGCAACACGTCACCGGGCGAACGCCGGAACTCAGCACCACGGGCGGCACCTCCGACGCGCGATTTATCAAGGATTACTGTCCCGTTGCCGAATTCGGCATGATCAGCGATACGGCCCATAAGACGGATGAGCATGTTCTGGTTCGGGATATTCACGCGCTGACGGATATCTATGGTTTGGTCATTGGCGAATTTTTTCGCTCGGCGGGCGCATGACCGCGCTTAACAAGGCAGCCACCGCACTCTATGGCGCTTATCGGCTCGCCCGCCTCGATCCCGATGGAATGAAATACTTCGACGACAGCCCCCATGGCTTCTGGCATTCCTTCGCCGCCGCCGTTGTGGTGCTGCCGCTGTTTATCGGAACCATGCTGACGCGCTGGATCAATCTGCCGGATACGGTGAACGGCTGGCGGTATGTCAGCATCGAACTCATCGCCTATGTCATCGCATGGACGGCGTTCCCGGTCATCATGGTCCTGGTGGTCAGGGCCATGGATCGTGAGCAATTCTATATTCGGGGGATCGTCGCCTACAACTGGGCAGCCGTGCTGCAAAATCTGGTATACATGCCCGTTGCGATCCTGAGTCTGAGCGGCGTGGCAGGGATTGAACCGCTGGCCCTGATAATATTGTTTCTGGTGATGTTCTATACGTGGTTCGTCATCAAAACCGCGTTACAGTTATCGCCCTTGCTGGCATGGAGCATCGTCGCCCTGGACCTGATCATCAGCATGGTCCTGAGTTTCTGGGCCGACGCCCTGATCGCAGCCTGATCCTCACACAATCAAATCGGGATACCGAAATAGGCAGCCATTGCGCCGAGTCCCAGAACGCCCAGAAGCAACGGCGAAGACAGCAGGCCGACAACCGACAGGGCGAGGCCGATAAACGCCCACATCCCCTGCCCCATAAACAGTGCAATGATGGAGCACACGATCCCCAGGGGGACGAATACAACCCCCCACGACACAATGCCCAGGACCGCACACGCAACGGCAATCCAGCCCATGACCGGGCGGCTTTGCGCCTGACCGGCGGTTTTCGACTGAACGCCCGGTCCCCTTACGCCCCCGGCATCCAGATGCAGATCAATCCGTTTTTTTGGCTCCATGCTCACCCCGTTCTCCTGCCAGCAATCAGTCTTCCCAATAGAATTAGTAGCCTACATGCGTCAGGTAAAGCCCGTCGGGGACGGCCGTCTGGCCGGCGACCGTCCGGTCCTGCGCGTCAAGGGCGTTTCGCAAGTCGTCTCTGGACCATTTTCCTTCGCCGACCAGCCGCAGCGAACCGACCATGATGCGAACCTGATTGTGCAGAAAGGATCGCGCATGGGCATGGACGTGGATTTCGCCTTCGTGGACCTCAACATTCAACCGGTCCAGCGTTTTCACCGGCGATTTGGCCTGACAGAACGCCGCCCGGAAACTGGTAAAATCATGTTTTCCGATCAACACCTGCGCGGCATCGTCCATGGCCGCAACATCCAGTGGTACGGGCACCCACCAGACATGCCCATGTTCGAGGGCGGCGGGCGCACGGCGATTGACGATGCGGTAGAGATAGGTCCTCGACGTGGCTGAAAACCGCGCGTGAAAATCGTCCGATACCTCGTCAACGGACAGAACCGCAACCGGATGCGGGCGCACATGGGCATTCAGGGCGTCACGGACCGTGTCCGTCGGAAACGCCCGGATCAGATCCACATGGGCGACCTGACCCAGCGCATGGACGCCGGCATCCGTCCGCCCGGCGCCATAGATCAACGTCTGCTCACCGGATAATGCCTCAACGGCGTCTTCCAGAATCTGCTGCACGCCCAGTCCATTGTCCTGGCGCTGCCAACCCACAAAGGGTCGGCCATCATATTCAATAATCAGGCGATACCGTGGCATGCCCCTGTTTATCGCCCTCGCTCCGGGAATGCACATAATTTCGCCCCTGATGTGCGTTTCGACACAGCATAAGCGGCGTTTTTCCTGTACACATGTAGATGGTTGCCAAAGGTGGCTGAAATTCACCGAAGAGTCGACTGCGCCAGAACATCATGAACAATACCGCCCTCATGAACGACACCATGCACGAGATCAGCACCGAGGACCGCGACTCGCTGTTTTCGCTACCCTTGAGCATCCTTCCATTGCAAACCTCAGGCCTTGCATCCGCCCGCATGATCAAGAATGCGCGTCTGGAATCCGTGATAGAGCTGTTTTCCGGGGCCAGAACCGGCAGCGGCCAACTGGCCGTGCGTGATCTGCCTGGCGAGTTCGGAATGGCCCAGGGCGGTGGCCACGTTGACATGAAAATGCTTCGCAAGCTGGAGAACCTCCCAAGCTACGATGTTTACAGCCTGCGTCTTACCCTTCGGGAACTCGATATCAACATCGCAGATGTTTATGCACTGCACCTTTCGGACGAGAAGGCGAAGGAACTGACACACTACATGTCGGCCTTCACGCATCCGCTTATTCGGGAAATCTACGGCGATTCTGTGGAAGGTGAGATCAACAGCTTTGAAGACATTCTCCGGTTGTTCCGCCAACCCAATGCGACGAATGCCCTCAAGCGGTTGAAGCAAATGGCCGAAAAGCTGGATATTCGCCCGGACCAGGTGCCGCTCTTTCTGGAAGACTATGGCGATATATTCATGTCATTGAGTTATTACCGGCAATGCCTGGATCAAATCGAGCCGGCGATCAGCGATTTCCTGGGCGCATTGCCAGACCTGCGAAACAGTTACCAGTTCCGCGAGGATCGTGGATTACAGGATGTTACCCGTGAAATGGAATCGGTGCTGAACAATGCCATGGCCGGGCTGACCGGTCGTTTCGAAAGCTTTGACCGTGCTTCAAACGGCCTGTGGCAGGATATTTCTGCCGAACGATTTCGCAAGGTGGAAAAACTGATCCGCAGCTTTCATAAGACAAACGGCGGGGTTCTATGCTCACTGTGGGTAAAAATGAGCGCCTGGACCCAGGCCTTTCCAAACCAGAGTGCGGGGGGACCTGCCAAACGCGCAGAGTTCATTCAGACCGAACTGAAACACGGACTCAACAAGATCCGTGAGCTGGAACGGTCCGCACCTCGCATCACAGACATTTAGTCAATCAACGACTCCGCCGGGTGGCAGACCAAAGCCTCTCAGGAATTCTTCCGCGTCCTGTGCTTTTCGTCCGGCACGTTGCAGGCGGCGCAGAACCAGTCGCCCGTCGCCACAGGCGATTGTCGGACGTGTGTCCAGGACTTCGCCCGGTTCACCATCACTTTCCCCGATCACCGCTTCAGCCGCGGCCCTCAATACCTTGATACGCTCGCCTTCATGCTCGAACCATGTGCCTGGCCACGGATCAAATGCCCGTACCGTCCGGGCGATGTCGTCAGCGGGGCTGCTCCAATCTATGCGGGCCTCGGTGGACGTCAGTTTCGATGCGTAGGTAACGCCTGCTTCCGGCTGTGGCTCGGCGACCGAAGTACCAGCCGATAATCCGTCCATGACCGCAACGCACGCCGCGCCGCCGACCTCGGAAAGGGTGTCGTGCAGCGCCCCGCCCGTCATCTCCGGCGTAATGGGAACATGGCGGCGCAGATACACCGGACCGGTATCCAGCCCTTTGTCCATGTGCATGATGCAAACCCCGGTTTCGGCATCGCCGGCCTGAATGGCGCGCTGGATAGGGGCGGCGCCACGCCATCGGGGCAACAGGGATGCGTGAACGTTGATACACCCCAGACGGGGCGCGCCCAGAATACCTTCGGGCAAGATAAGGCCGTAGGCGACAACAACCGCCAGATCAGCGTTCAAATCGGTAAAGGCTGCCTGTTCCGTATTGTTTTTCAGGGATTCCGGCGTTCGCACCATCAGGCCATGAGCACGTGCAAATGCGTGAACCGGACAGGGTCTTTCTTTTTGCCCCCGACCCGCCGGTCGTGGCGGCTGCGCATAGACACAGATGATGTCGTGGCCGGCATCCATTATTGCCTGAAGTGTCGGGATGGAAAAATCAGGACTGCCCATGAAGATAACGCGCAAGCGGTTCATATCGTGGTTCTCCCGCCGGACGATGTCACGCCGCCGCGTCACTGGCTGCGTCACTGTACGGCATAGTCCGCTTCCAGTGTGCCTTGGCGTTTCGCCTTGGTGAGCTTCCTCAAGATCATGTTGCGCTTCAATGACGACACATGATCGACGAACAATACGCCATCCAGATGATCGATCTCGTGCTGGATGCACGTGGCGAACATGCCGTTCGTTTCCATTTCCCGAATTTCGTTCTCCCGATCAAGGTAGCGAACCTTGACGGTCTCCGGGCGATTCACTTCGGCGTAGTGTTCGGGCAGTGACAGGCAGCCTTCCTCCTTTGTCACCATCACATCGGATTCCCAGATCACTTCCGGGTTGGCCATGGCGAGAGGTTCCCGCTCGCCATCGGATGGTGCAACATCAACGACAATGACACGTTTCAGGATACCGACCTGCGGCGCCGCCAAACCGATCCCGTTGGCGTCATACATGGTTTCCAGCATGTCATCCATGAGCGTCCGGACCTCGTCATTCACCGTATCAACCGCCATGGCCTCGCCTTTCAGGCGGGGGTCGGGTGCGACAATAATGGGAAGCCTAGCCAAGATGCTGTCTCCGGGTCGTGCAGTGGTCCGATTTCATGAGAGTGACATATTGCCTCGACCGGGAAGCGTCAAGGTCGCCGATGTCACAATTATGCCATGTCCGATTCGCAGAATTGCATAATCATGAAAACCCCGAGGCGAGAAAAATCCGGTCAAACGCCGTAGATTTCCGTCTGAATCCGCATTGAGGGTGCACGACATAGCCAGTCCGTGTACAAACGCAACATGTTCTCGGATCAAGAATTCATGTTTGGCTTGGCGGGGTTGGCGCTTCTGGTGATCATCGCCGTCCTGTTGCTGCGCAGACCGGGACGGTCGCGTGATGAAGACATCGGTCTCACGAGCGCTATCACGCGCTTGCAGGAGGCCGCTGAACGGCTGGACGGAAATCACGCTGTTCTGGCTGATCGGCTGCAACAAACCCAGGGCACCATGAATGAGCGTCTCGATTCGCTCCACAAACGGTTGGGCGACGGACTGGCTCAACAGACGGAAAAAACCGGCGAAACCCTCAAGACCCTGCACGAGCGGCTGGCGGTCATTGATGTTGCCCAAAAGAACATTACCGATCTGTCGCAACAGATGGTCGGATTGCAGGATATTCTTTCCAACAAGCAGGCGCGTGGTGCGTTTGGAGAAATCCAGCTGAACGATCTGGTGTCCGCCGTCCTTCCGCCCAACACCTATGAGACTCAAGCCACCCTGTCGAACGGCAAACGGGTGGACTGCCTGCTGCTGCTGCCGCTGCCGCCCGGCCCCATCGCCATTGATGCGAAGTTCCCTCTGGAGTCCTATCAGGCCCTGCAAGCCGCCAGCGATGACATCGCAAAGGTTCAGGCTGAACGCGCTTTTTCCGCCGATGTGTCCAGGCACGTGAAGGATATTGCCGAGAAATACATCATCCCCGGTGAGACTGCCGAGTCCGCCATTATGTTCCTGCCCAGCGAAGCTATTTATGCGGAACTGCACGCCAATGCGAAACTGCGCAGCGTAATCGAGGACAGTTTTCGCCGTCGCGTCTGGATCGTATCGCCGACGACGCTGATGGCGACGTTGAACACGGTCCGCGCGGTGTTGAAAGATGCCCGCATGAAGGAACAGGCCGGTGTCATACAGAAACAGGTACAGGAACTCATCACCGATGTCGGCCGGTTGGATGACCGGGTCGGCAAACTGCAAACCCATTTTGGTCAGGCCGAAAAAGACATCACCGATATCCAGACCTCGACCCGGAAGATTGTCAGCAAAGGCGAGAAAATCGAGGCGGTGCAACTGGGTGATGATGTATCACCTGTGGAAGACCTGCCGCCACCGAAGCCGGCGGAACAAAAGCTGATCTGACTTTCTTTTGAATTTCCATGATTGCAATACAGTTGCATATATTGCGCAGTGGTTGTGCGGGGTTATATTAAAGAGAACAATTATTTAGCCCGCGCTTAAACATCTTCTTCCAAACACGGATAGTTACCAGAAAATTGTAGGAGTTTGCGACATGGAATATTTTTCATTTTTGGATGCACCCGCCGTATTCGCTCTTGTTTTGGTGATCCTTGGACTCGCGATAATTTTCATGGGTGTGAAAATAGTACCGCAAGGCTCTGAGTATCCTGTCGAACGATTCGGTAAATACATGCGAACACTGACTCCCGGGTTGCATCTTATTATCCCCATGGTTGATCGCTTGTCAGGGGAGGTGAACATGCGTGAGCGGGTGCTGGATGTGCCTTCTCAGGAAATCATCACAAAAGACAACGCCATGGTAAAGGTTGATGGCGTCGTCTTCTTTCAGGTCTTGGATGCTGCAAAATCAGAATATGAAGTCAATGACCTGGAAAATGCTACGCTCAACCTGACCATGACAAATATCCGTACCGTTATGGGCTCGATGGACCTTGATCAGCTATTGTCCCAGCGCGATGAGATTAACACGCGCCTTCTTACGGTGGTGGATCAGGCGACGAACCCGTGGGGGGTCAAAATTACACGAATTGAGATCAAGGATATCTCTCCTCCACGCGACCTTGTGGACTCGATGGCTCGTCAAATGAAGGCCGAACGGGATAAACGGGCGAACATCCTTGAAGCTGAAGGTTTCCGGCAGGCCGAGATTTTAAAGGCGGAAGGTGAAAAACAGTCAGCCATTCTTGAAGCTGAGGGCCGCCGCGAAGCGGCGTACCGTGACGCAGAAGCACGCGAACGCGAGGCCGAAGCCGAAGCAAAGGCGACAACAATGGTGTCAGAGGCCGTGGAAAATGGAAGTGTGCAGGCGATCAACTATTTTGTCGCCCAAAAATATGTTGAAGCATTTCAGAGCATCGCGACGGCAAAAAACCAAAAGGTCATTATGATACCAATGGAAGCGACATCCCTTATCGGGTCATTGGCGGGAATTGGAGAGATATCAAAAGAAGTCTTCGGCAACTCTGATAAGCCGAAACGCAGCGATGGTCCGTGGAATTCCGGAAATAACAATGATTGAGTTTCTTACCACACTAACATATTGGCATTGGGCCGTACTTGCTGTCGTGCTTGTCGTGGCGGAGATTTTGCTGCCAGGCGTGATTTTCCTGTGAGTTGGAGTCGGGGCCGGAATCACCGCAATCATTATGTTCATCCAACCGGATTTGCCATGGGAAGTTCAGCTTGCCTGCTTCTCGGCGCTCGCCGTTGTATCCGGTATCACGGGACGTATTTGGATTCTCAAACATCCAATCGAAACCGATAAACCGCTCCTCAATCAACGAAGCCAACAAAACATCGGAAGAATCGTCACAATCATTGACCCGGTCGTCAATGGCGTTGGCACTGCTCATCTGGACGATACCGTATGGCGTGTCAGTGGCGCGGATATGAGTGCCGGCAGCAAGGCCCGGGTCACTGACGTAGACGGATCGACATTGATTGTGGAAGCGACCTGATTTCCCCGGACAACATTATACAGGTCGCCGCGCCCTCAAGGCCGTCGACAGCGTACCTTCATCCAGATAATCCAGCTCACCGCCGACGGGGACACCGTGGGCTATGGCGGTGACGCTGACGTCGCAATCGGCGAGGCGCTCGGCGATGTAGTGGGCCGTAGTCTGTCCATCTACCGTGGCGCTGAGCGCCAGGACGACCTCGGTGACTTTTTCATCCCGTGCGCGTTCAAGAAACATCGGCATTTTCAGATCTTCCGGCCCGACGCCGTCCAGCGCCGACAGGGTGCCCCCCAGCACATGATACAGCCCACGGTAGGCGGCGGTGCGTTCCAGCGCCCACAGATCGGCCACATCCTCCACCACACAGATCGTGCCGTGATCCCTTTTGGGTCCGCTACAGATGGTGCAGGGGTTATTGGTATCAATATTACCGCACTGGCCACAGATCTGAATTCCTTCCGACACCTCCATGAGGGCGCGGATCAGCGGCTGTAGCAGCGATTCCCGCCGCTTGATCAGGTGCAGCACCACGCGCCGGGCCGACCGGGGGCCGAGGCCCGGCAGTTTTCCCAGATGCTGGATCAGTTGTTCGATGGCGGCGTCATACATGAGGATTCACCCGGACGGCGCTGGTTAGCCAGCCCCGATCAAAATGGTAACTGCATGCCGGGGGGCAATTGAAGACCGCCGGTGAGTTCGGACATTCTTTCGCGCATCTGCGCGTCTACCTTGGCGCGCGCATCGTTGATGGCGGCGACGATCAGGTCTTCCAGCATGTCGGAGTCGCCCTCGCCCACCAGTGACGGATCGATTTTGGTGCGCCTCGCCTCGCCCTTGCCGTTGAGAGTGACCTCCACCAAGCCGCCACCGGCGGAACCGGTGACTTCCACATCGGCCAGCTGATCCTGCATTTCCTGCATCTTGGACTGCATTTCCTGAGCCTGTTTCATCATATTTCCGAAATTCTTCATGGTCGCGGGCTCCATTTGTGCGCAAGTGTGGGACGGTTGACGATCACCCGTGTATAACAGGCGTGAGAGGGAGTGTCATGCCACACCAGAACCTGTTTGTCTTCGATATCGAAACCGTGCCCGATACGGATGCGGTGCCAAATCTGACCGGATTTGATGAGCCGGATACAGAAGCCCGGCGCGCCGAACTGGAACGCTATCATCTGGACATCACCGATGGACGAAACGCCTTTCCCCGTCAGCCTTTTCACAAG
>JAJFIE010000157.1 GCA_021775275.1 Rhodospirillales bacterium
GGCATGATTCCCGGCGCGTGTTTGACGGGACAGCATGGGTAACAGCGCTGTCCCGACGGCGACCCCCACCACGCCCAGCGGCAACTGGGTCACCCGGTCCGCATAAAACAGATAGGAGATCGACCCGGATGGCAGCAGAGACGCAATAATCATGTCGATGACAAGATTGATCTGGTAAATACCCGCGCCGACCGCCACCGGCAATGCGCGGCGGCATAAAGTGCGAATTTCCTCGGTGATTCGCGGGCGTGGCAGGCGAAGCCATATCCCTTCGCGCACCAGAGCGAAGTAGAGCCAGATAAACTGTACAACGCCGGCACCGGCAACACCCCATGCCAGCGCATGGCCCGGGGTGGGCATTTGTGGCGCCAGCAACAGGATCGCACCGATCAGGCATAGATTAAGGAGGACAGGCGTCGCGGCGGCGGCGGCGAATCGACCAAAAGAATTCAACACACCGGACAACAGGGATACCAGAGAGATAAACAACAGGTACGGAAACGTTATCCGCGTGAACTGAACAGTCAGATTGAACTTGTCCGGCTCATCAAGGAAGCCGGGCGCGACTGCGTGCATTAGCCACGGCATGGTGATTTCTGCCAAAACAGTGATAGCAAAAAGCGCCACAAGCAGCACAGACATGGCCTGTTCAGCAAAAACACGGGCGGCATTCTTGCCTTCTGACTCCACCATCCCGGCAAAGATCGGCACAAAAGCAGCAGAAAATGCACCTTCCGCGAACAGGCGACGGAACAGGTTGGGAAGCTTGAAGGCCACGAAAAAGGCATCCGCCACAGGTCCGGCGCCCAGGGCCGCCGCAATCAGGATGTCACGAACGAACCCGAGAATGCGGCTCATCATGGTAAAGCCGCCAACGGTGGTAATGGCGCGGAGAAGGCTCATGGAGACTCAATAGCCGCTTTTCATATGGGGCGCTAGAGCAACCTGCCCTCAATTGTGGTTGGGTAAGTTACTCTAACTCATTAAAATCGATCAAATTATCCGCTATCAAATGACCCTGTTTGACAGCGGTTTGATCTATGGTTGCGCCGATACCTTGCCGCCCGAAAGTGATTTTTTCGGCTTGCGCGGCTTTCCCTTATCAGGGGTTTTTGTGGCCTTTTTCGGGCGACTTGTTTTTTTCTTTTCCGGCTTTTTTCCTGGTTTTTTTCCTGACCTTTCTTCTGGTCTTTCCTGGGCGATGGCTTCCAGCAAGTTTTTCCGAATAGCCTCGATCCGGTTCTCACCGGTGATCTGTAGCCCGTAGGCGTCCTTGACGTAGAATACGTCGACTACCCTTTCGCCGTAGGTGGAAATATGCGCGCTTGAGATTTGCAGACCCTCGGCAGTGAGGGTGGCCGTCAGATCAAGCAGTAATCCCAGGCGATCCCGGCCATTGATTTCAATCACCGTGCTGTCGCTACTGACACTGTTGTCGATCAGGACACGAGGCGGAACCTTGAATACCTGCGTTCGGGTCGGCAATGCCTTGTTGCGCGCGGCGGCAAGCTCGCGGGCAGGCAGAATCTGGCCCTGAAGTGCGCTTTTGATACGATTTCGCAAACGCTCGATCCGGCGCGGCTCATCATAGGCGCGTCCGGCGTTGTCCTGAATCCAGAAGGTGTCCATCGCCATACCATCAGTCAGTGTGACGATTTTGGCATCCGCAATAGACGCCCCCGACAAGGCCATGGCCCCGGCAATGGATGCAAAAAGGCCGGGATGATCCGGTGCATAAATAACGATTTCCGTAATATCGCGGGCGCGGTCAACGGTTGCACGAATATCCATCAACCGGTTTTCGCGTTCTGCTTCCCGGACAATTTCAGCGTGCCTGACCAGTGTATCCGTATCGAAGGTGATCCAGTAAGTGTCCCGGCCCCGTTCCAGAAAACTGGCGGTCCAGGCCGCATCCCAATCAGCGTCCCTGGTCGCACCCATGGCCGCCAGGCGTTCGGACACCGCCTCTTTCGCCGCGATGATGCGGGATGCTTTGTGCTCCGTGCGGGTTGAACCTGACAGCGCTTCCTGCGTCCGGTAATACAGATCGCGCAGCAATTCCGCCTTCCAGGCATTCCAGACCTTCGGGCCGACGGCGCGAATATCGGCGACGGTCAGAATCAGCAGCAGACGTAATCGTTCCGGTGATTGAACGATATCGGCAAAATCGGCGACCGTCTGCGGATCGTCCAGGTCTCGCTTGAATGATGTGCGGCTCATCAACAAATGCTCGCGGACAAGCCACGCCACCGTATCAGTTTCCCAATCGTTGAGACCCATCCTGGGGCAAAGATGCAGGGCGATTTCCGCACCCAGCTCGGAATGATCTCCCTTTCTGCCTTTGGCAATATCATGGAGCAGTACCGCCAGGTACAGGACTCTGCGCGATTGAACCTCCTGAACAATCAACGAGGAGACAGGATGGTCCTCGGTAAGCTCTCCGGACTCAATCCGGTGCAGGATGCCAAGAGCGCGGATGGTGTGCTCATCGACTGTGTAGACATGGTACATGTCATATTGCATCTGCGCGACGACACGCCCGAAATCCGGCACAAACCGGCCAAAAACACCGGCTTCATTCATGGTCGTCAGTATTTTTTCGGGATTGCGTTTGGCGGTGAGAATGGCGAGAAACGCTTCGTTGGCGGCGGGGTCGGCGCGCAGAGTATCATCAATGCGGCCAAGTGACTGGCGGACCCATCGCAAGGCGCGTGGATGCACATCAATATCGTTGGTCAGGGATTCCAAGAATAACTGGATGAGCTTAATTGGAGAATCCCGGAAATCCTTCGTGCCCCCAACCGTCAGTCGCCCGTTATCGATTGAAAAATCGCCGATTTTCTGTTTACTGAACGGATTGGAAAAAAACGGGAACCGGCGCTGACGCTTCTTGTGTTGTTCTTCCAGAACGGCGCACAGCACCCGGGTAAGGTCGCCCACATCCTTGGCAATCAGAAAATAATGTTTCATCAGACGCTCGACACCCCGCGTCCCCGCGTGATCCCGATACCCCATGCGCCGGGCGATCTCCTGCTGCACGTCAAAAGTCAGGCGGTCTTCGGCGCGTCCGCTGAGATAGTGCAGGTTACAACGCACCGTCCACAGGAAGTTTGACGCCTTGGCAAAAAGCTTAACGTCGTCTCGCGTAAAGACTCCCTGGGCAATCAACTCTTCCACATCGGAAATCCGGTACAGGTACTTGACGATCCAAAATAACGTCTGGAGATCCCGGAGGCCTCCCTTACCTTCCTTGACGTTTGGTTCGAGAACGTAACGAGTGTCACCCATGCGCTCATGCCGCGCATCCCGTTCGGCCAGTTTTGCATCCACAAAAGCCAGTTGACCCTGCTCGATAACCTCCAGGACATAGCGCTCCCAGAATTCGTCGAACAATCCCTGATCGCCGGCGATGCAGCGGGTTTCCAGCATATTGGTGCGGATTGTCAGGTCTTCGCCTGCAAGCCGAATGGCATCGTCAATGCTGCGCGTTGCATGACCGACCACAAGGCCCATGTCCCACAGGAAATAGAGGATAAATTCAATCACCTGTTCCGAATGCGGCGTCACCTTGTAGGGAACAAGAAAAATCAGGTCGATATCCGAATGCGGCGCCATCTCCTGGCGTCCATAACCGCCAGCCGCCAAGACAGATACCTGCTCGCCTTTTGTCGGGTTCGCCGACGGATACACCGTCTGTTGGGTAAAGTGCGCGATGCTGGTGATGATATCATCCATCAGCCGGGATTGCTGGCGGATGGTTTCGCTGGCTGGGTGCGCTTCTTCCTCGAACTTCCGCCAGATCTCCACCTGCCCGTCATCCAGCGCCGCCTTGTAGAGCGCGAAAATCTCCGGATGGGTTTTGCTGGAATAACCGGACCAGGAGACAATTTCCTCCACCCGCGCTTCCAGATCGGCACGGTTCAGGAGTCCTGTGGGGTTATCATTACCTGTCATGCCAGAGCACCGTTGCATCAGTTTGTCTGTTTTAAGCTCTTCGTTTTGATCTTATACAGAAACTCCAGAGCCTCTCGGGGGGTCATCTCATCAACATTGATGTTATCCAGGGCAATCTCCGCTTCCGAGAGGCCCGAGGGCGTGTGTT
>JAJFIE010000158.1 GCA_021775275.1 Rhodospirillales bacterium
GGTAATTGCATCGACAGCGGAAAAAGGTTCATCCATGATGACAATGGGCCGGTTTTCCTTCAGCGTGCGGGCAAGGGCCGCGCGTTGGCGCATGCCGCCCGACAATTTAGCAGGCAATTTATCGGCATGATCTTCCAGCCCCACGGATTTCAGCAGGGTGTGGGTGTCCGGTGCTTCGTTGCAGGTTGCCCCTCTTAACCGTTGACCCAGATCGATGTTTTGGCTCACCGTCAGCCAGGGAAACAACAGGTCCTGTTGGGCCATATAGGATGCATGCCCCGACAACGCCACGTTGCCTGATGTGTGCACAGTTCCCGTCATGGCGATATCGGCATGGCGATGTACATCGATCAAACCCAGTATGGCGCGGAGCAGCATGCTCTTGCCGACGCCACTGGGCCCCAGAATACAGGTCCATTGCCCGTCCTCGAAATTCTCTGACATGTTGGAAATCAGCATCGTGTCACTAACCCGCAGGGAAAGCGCATCAAGACATACGTCGTATGTGCAGGCCTTATCCTGAGACAGGGTATTTGTGGCTGGATTGTCTATCGCGGTCATCCCACACATCCCTACGCCGGTATTAACCGGATCAGGTTTTAAGGGTCGTCTCTATTATCTTGGAGACCTCTCAGCCGATTTCCCGGCTCCCCTCGGTGAAGATGCTATTATTGCGAAAACTGAATTGATTTACAATACCTGTGCAAACGCCATAGTCCTTGTTGTCTTATTCATACACGGAGAACTTGCATTGAAATTTCATTTTCGATACCTCAATTTAATCGGGTGTTTTTTGTTGGTGTTAGCGGTCTCTCTATCAGGGCGATCGGTAGTCGCCGATCAGACTGCGTTGACCATTCACACCGCCACCGGTGCTGTAACGTTTCAGATTGAACTGGCGGTAACGCCGGAATCCCGGCGGCGTGGCTTGATGTTTCGCGAGAGCATGCCACGCAATGAAGGCATGCTGTTTGTCTATGAAAATACGAAAGCGGTCTCCATGTGGATGAAGGATACGTTGATCCCGCTGGATATGCTGTTCATATCGGCAACGGGTGAAATCATCAGAATCGAGGCAAATACCGAGCCGCTGTCGCTGCGGAGCATTCATTCAGGAGAGCCGGTCCGTGCCGTGCTGGAACTGGGCGGTGGGGCGGCGGAGGAATTTGGAATTCAACCGGGAGACCGGGTTTCTCACGAAATTTTTACCAGCCAGGACTGAGTCGACAGAACGCTGGAAAAATGACGGCAATTGCCATCTGTCATTCCCTTATTGCGTTCATCGGGTTTTGGAAATTGTCAGATTGTGGAACGCCTGACTTGTATATAATAAAAATCAATCAAACCATTATTCGAACTGGGAGGTTTGTTTGCTTCGCTTAGAAGGAATCCTTTTCCTGCGGCCCGTGTTCCTTGTTTTTATGTTGTTTACGGGATCGCTCCTGACGGTTTCGTCAGCGGCCTCAGCCAAAGAGATAGTAATCGGCCTACGGGCCCATAATGGCGTCGAAAAGGCTGTGGAAAAATGGCAGGCAACCGCCGATTATCTGACTGATTGGATCGATGGTCACACGTTTACGCTGATGCCCTTTGAGAACCTGGCGGAAATGGCGGCGGCGGCAAAGCGCGGTGAGTTTGACTATGTAATTACCAATCCGTCATCCTATGTAGATATGGAAATCAATGCCGGGGCCAGTCGAATGCTGACCCTAGTGAACAAGCGACAAGGCAAGCCCTACACGGAATTTGGTTCGGTCATCTTTACCCGCGCGGACCGCATGGATATCAAGAATCTGGACGACTTGCGGGGCAAGACCCTGGTGGCTGTCTCTGAGCGGAGTTTTGGTGGATGGCGTGTTGCCTGGGGTGAATTAATCAAAAATGGCATCGACATTGAGCACGACCTCAAGGAAGTGTTTTTCGCGGGCAGTCAACATAAATCCGTATATGTGGTTCGCGATGGCAAGGCAGATGTCGGTATTGTCCGCACCGACATGCTTGAACGCATGGCCGATAGCGGCCTTGTCGAGCTGAGTGATTTCCGGAGTATTGGTCAGCGTGATAGCGTGACTTTCCCGTTTTTGCGCTCGACCGATCTTTATCCTGAATGGGCGTTTGCCAAATTCCCGCATGCACCGGAAGGCTTGTCGCGAAATATCGTCCGTGAACTGCTCGATCTGTCTTCGGACAGTGAAGCGGCCGAGGCTGGAAAATACATTGGCTGGACGGTGCCGCTGAATTACCAGCCGGTGCATGAATTGCTGAGAACCCTGAAGGTCGAGCCCTACAAGAATTACGGCAGGGTAACCCTGAGCACGACTCTTCTGACCTATCGATACTGGATCACGGCATTTGCGGCGATCTTGCTGGTGCTTTTTGCAACAGGAGCGTTTGCCCTGTCGCGAAACCGTCAGGTCGCCTTGTTACGTACATCAATGTTAGCCGACAAGGATCGGGAACTGGATTTCCAAAAGCTTGCCCTTGATGAGCATGCCATCCTCAGCATTGCGGACATCAAAGGTAACATTACCCAGGTCAACGACAAGTTCTGCGATATCAGTGGATTTGTCCGGGAAGAATTGATCGGCCATAACCACCGCATCCTGAAATCCGGAGAACACAGCCTCGAATTTTATGAAGACCTATGGCAGACGATTGCCAGCGGAAAACCCTGGCATGGCGAGATAAAGAATAAAAAGAAGAAGGGAGGGTATTATTGGGTCAAGGCGACCATCGTTCCTTTTTTGAACGAGAAGGGAAAACCGTTTCAATATGTCGCCGTTCGCACTGATATCACCGATCGTAAAGAGGTAGAAGAGGAAATCAGCCAATTCAAGACGACCCTTGACCGCACACACGACTGCATCTTTATGTTCCGGCCCGATACCCTGAAATTCTTTTACGTCAATCAAGGAGCCATGGATCAGGTTGGCTATTCCGAGGCCGAGTTGTTTGAGATGAGGGCCATCGATATCAAGCCGGATTTCGATGAACAGGGATTCCGTGAAATGATTTACCCCCTGATTGAAGGGCCACAACAGTCCGTTACGTTTGAAACCATTCATCAGCACCGCGATGGTAATTTGATCCCGGTTGAAATTTTCCTACAGTATATTGCGCCGCCGAATGAAGAGGCTCGTTTTGTCGCCATCGTCCGTGACATTACGGAACGCAAAATCATGGAAACGGCGAAATCCGAGTTTGTCTCGACCGTTAGCCATGAACTCCGGACTCCGTTGACGTCCATCAAGGGCGCGCTTGGTCTGATCAGAACCGGGGCAATTGGTGA
>JAJFIE010000159.1 GCA_021775275.1 Rhodospirillales bacterium
GTATCCGTCGGCATTCGCCCCGCCGAGGTATGGGGCGCGAACAAAAGCCCGGCATCTTCCAGATCGGCCATGACATTGCGGATCGTGGCAGGAGACAGCTGGGTTTTCAGGCGGCGCGCAATGGTCCGCGAGCCGACCGGATCGCCAGTTTCCAGATAAGCATCGACGATCTGTCGGAAAATTTCCCGCGATCTCTCGTTCAGTTCTGCCATCATGATAAAATCTGATTACCCTACATGCACATGCGTGTCCTGCAAATTTAGTCCCGGGATATGGGGCCGTCAACGGAGTGTGCCTGCGTCGCATGACTTTACGCCGCACGTCGCACGCGATAGCTTGGCCGGAATCTGAACAGCCCCACAGGTAGAAACCCACATGAGACCGTCCGGCCGCGCCCTTGATGAGCTTCGCAATGTTGTCCTGGAAACCGGTGTCGCCAAGCATGCCGAAGGCTCATGCCTGGTACGCTTTGGTGATACGCATGTATTGTGCATGGCGAGTGTCGATCAGCGGCTGCCACCGTGGATGCGTGATTCCGGCAAAGGCTGGGTCACCGCAGAATACGGCATGCTGCCCCGCGCCACATCAACGCGCACGGACCGCGAAGCCGCACGCGGCAAGCAATCCGGCCGAACCCAGGAAATCCAGCGCCTGATTGGCCGCTCGCTCCGCGCCATCACCGATCTGAAGGCGCTGGGTGAGGTGCAGATCAAGATAGACTGTGATGTCTTGCAGGCCGACGGCGGCACCCGAACGGCCGCTATCACCGGTGCCTATGTTGCGCTGCATCTGTCCATGCAGCACCTGATGTCTATCGGTATTTTGAAATCCATCCCGGTGATTGATGAGGTGGCGGCGGTATCGTGTGGCCTCTATAAGGGAAATGCGGTTCTGGACCTGGATTATGCCGAAGACAGCACCGCACAGGCAGACGCCAACTTCGTGCTGACCCGTGGTGGTGGTATCGTGGAAATTCAGGGAACAGCGGAAGAAACGCCCTTTAAACCGGAAGAGTTTGATCAATTGATGGCGCTGGCCCGCAAGGGCGTGGATGAACTGACCTTGATGCAACGAGAGGCTCTCGGTATTCAGTGATGACACATCGTCACTTCAACGAGGACAAGCTGGTTATCGCCAGCCACAACGCCGGAAAAGTTCGCGAAATCGGCGATCTTCTTTCCCCCTTTGGCGTTGCCGTGTCCTCCGCAGGCGAGCTTAATCTTCCAGAGCCTGAAGAAACCGGCGAAACGTTTGTGGAAAATGCCCTGATCAAGGCGCGGGCCTCGGCACAGGCGTCTGGCCTTCCCGCGCTAGCGGATGATTCAGGTTTGTGTGTAGATGTTCTGGGCGGCGCGCCGGGCATTCATTCCGCCCGCTGGGCAGGTCCGGATCAGGATTTTGCTGCCGCCATGAAGAAAATCATTGAGGCCACTGCTGATTTTGAAACCGCACAGGCGCACTTTGTCTGTGCGCTGGCCCTGTGTTGGCCTGATGGTCACACCGAGACCTTTGAGGGCTATGTGCATGGCAGCCTGACCTGGCCACCGCGGGGCGAGCGGGGCTTCGGCTATGATCCGATGTTTGTGCCGAATGGTGATCCGCGAACATTTTCTGAAATGGACCCGGCGGAAAAACACGAAATCAGCCACCGGGCCGATGCGTTTCACCAGATGGTGGACGCCTGCTTCGGCAGCGACCCGGGATGACAACCGGGACAGATGCCGGGGCAGTCTCCAGCGCGGGTGTCGGGTTCGGTATCTATGTCCACTGGCCGTTCTGTCAATCCAAATGCCCCTACTGTGATTTCAACAGCCATGCCGCTGGTCGTGTTGACCAGATGCGCTGGCTAAGCGCCTATCGCTCGGAACTGAACTGGGCTGCGCAAGAGCTTGGCCCGTCACACACAGAGCTGCCAACGGTCACCAGTGTCTTTTTCGGTGGCGGCACGCCATCCCTCATGGACCCGGAAACCGTGGACGGGATTATGACGGAAATCAGGTCCATTTTTCCCATGGCGAAGGATGTGGAAATTACATTGGAGGCCAACCCGTCATCGGCGGAAGCCGGGCGGTTCAGGGGGTATGCCGAGGGTGGCGTCAATCGTGTCTCCATTGGCGTTCAGTCCCTGTACGATGATGATCTGGCCTCACTGGGCCGCGCTCATGGCCGTGACGCGGCGCTGGCGACCATTACCACGGCACGTGCGATTTTCCCCCGCTACTCGTTCGATCTGATCTATGCCCGCCCCGGACAAACAACATCAGACTGGAGGATGGAGCTGACCGAGGCCCTGGCCCTGGCCGGAGATCATCTGTCAGTTTACCAGCTAACCATTGAGCCCGGTACGGCATTTGCCCGGAGTGGTGTCCAGGCAGTCGATGAAGACACCGGGGAAACCATGTTCAGGATAACGCGGGAAATCCTGTGCGATGCCGGGCTGCCCGCCTATGAGGTGTCCAACCACGCGGCGCCGGGCATGGAGAGCAGGCACAATCTGACATACTGGCGGGGCGGGGCGTATCTGGGCATCGGCCCCGGCGCACATGGGCGGCTCAACGCCCATGATGCCGGGACCGATGATGGTAATTGGCGAGCGGTCTACCGCATCCACGACCCGACCCGGTGGATCGACGCCGTGGAAACAAACGGTCATGGCACGGCGAAGGAATTCTTGTTGAGCACAGAAGAGCGGCGCGATGAAGCGGTTATGATGGGCTTGCGGCTGACCAATGGCATGGATGCAAAAGCGTTCCGGGCAGCAACCAGTTTGTCGTTGAAGGATGCGTTTGCGCCCGACAATCTGGCGCGCCTTGTCGATGGTGGTTTTCTTGAGGCCGGCGCAGATACCTTGAAAGCGACGCCCGAAGGTATGCTGCG
>JAJFIE010000160.1 GCA_021775275.1 Rhodospirillales bacterium
CCATTCCCGTTCGCCACCGAGGAAAGCAACCACCTCACCTCCATCCTCGATCCGTCGCTCAAGGATAACCAATGGATCCAACCGGACAAGCTGGCCATCCTCGTTGGCGTAACGATCACAGGCGCCGGAGCGCCCATCGGCGATGTAACACATCACCGGACATGCATCACAACGGATTTTCCCCGGTTTGGTGGCGGTTTCAGCCATGGTTCGATATCTCCAATATCGCCTTACGGACCTTGTCGGGTGTCGCAGGTAAATTACGTATGGTGGCGCCCGTCGCATGACGGATTGCGTTCAAGATTGCCGGGGCCGTGGGGATCAGGACATGTTCGCCCAGTCCTTTGGCGCCATAGGGACCTTCCTGATCTTCGACCTCAATGATGATGTTATCGATCTCCGGTACATCCCCGAATGTCGGGATTAGGTAATCATGCAGATTTTCGGTCCGCCCAGGAATGTACTCTTCCATCAGCGCCATGCCGATTCCCTGAGCAATGCCACCTTCAATCTGGCCTTCTACAAGGATCGGATTGATGGCCCTGCCGACGTCATGCGCGGCAATAATTCTGTTTAACTCTATGGTGCCCAATGCCGTGTCTACAGTGAGTTCCACTATCTGAGCGCCGTACCCAAAAACAGCGTAAGGGATGCCTTGTCCATTCTCATCCAGTGACGTAGTCGGTGGGTCATAGGTTTCTTCAGCCATGAAAACGTAGCCATGTGAATTAGCTTCTAGCTGTGAGAGATCGATAGAGCTATTGGTGCCACCGTCAAACAAGTCGATATGCCCTTCACAAACGTCAATGGCGGCTGTCTCGGCTGTGTTGGAGTAGCGCAGGATATCTCTTCGCAATGCCTCACCTGCGAGTTTAGCGGCGGACCCGGTTACGTAAGTATGTCGTGATGCAGATGTCTTGCCTGCGTCCGGCGTCAGATCCGTATCTCCGCCAATCAGATTGATGCTATGAACCGCAACACCCAAAGCATCGGCTGCAATCTGCGTGATGACCGTGTTGGCGCCTTGGCCAATGTCCGCCGCGCCCTGGTGCAGGTAAATCGCGCCATCACCCTTGATCCCCATACGAATAGTCGAAGGGTTTGGAAGCGAAGTATTGCCACACCCGTACCAACAGGTCGCCACACCAACACCACGCCTCAGACAGGAAGTGTCGGTTGAGGCGTTGAAGGTCGTTGCAGTTTGCAAGGCCTCATCCCAGGGCTGCTGTAGCGCTTCCAGACATTCACGAATTCCGACGCCCTTTTCAAAGATCTGTCCCGTGACCGTCGGTTGTCCATTCAGGAGCGCATTTATCAGACGGAATTCAAGCCGATCCATTGTCATTTTTTCAGCCAGTTCGTCGTAAACGCACTCCAGGGCTATCAGAGCCTGGGGAACGCCGAACCCCCGAAAAGCGCCGGCTGGCGGGCAATTCGTCAGAACCGCTGTGCTATGCGCGACATAATTCGGCGTGAAGTACGGTCCGGATGCATGTACCGGTACCCGGTTGGCGACTGTGGGTCCCCAGCTGGCATAGGCGCCGGTATTAAAAACGCCGTGAAAGTCCAGGGCGGTGATTTTACCGTGCTGATCGCAACCGGCGCGAACGGATATCTCAGATGGATGACGTTTGGTCGTCGATTGCATGGATTCTGATCGTGTGTAAATGATCGCAGCAGGCCGGTTCAACCGCCATGCTGCAAGGGCGATATAGGGTTGCATGGATAAGTCGAGCTTCGAGCCGAAACCTCCGCCACAGGCGCTCGGGATAATGCGGATATTGGACGCATCGAAAGCCATGATATCAGCCAGCGATTCGCGGTCCATAAATGGCGCCTGCGTACAACCGAATAACTCAATCCTGTCACCGTTGCGCACGGCGTATCCCGCTTCAGGCTCAATGTACGCGTGTTCGATAAATGGCGTGCTGAAATCGCCCTCGGCAATATGCGCGGCTTCCTTGAAGCCCTGATCAAGGTCGCCACGTGCCACAAAACCCTTGGTCAGAATGTTTCCTTCTCTCCCGGAGTGGAGCTGTGGCGCGTTGCTTTCCATGGCTGAGTCGGGAGTTAATAGTTCTTCAAGCGGAATCCATGTGATCGGAAAATCAGAAATATCGAGCGCCCGGACAGCGTCGGGCTCCCCTGCGATGGCAGCCACGGCGTCGCCGCGATACCTCGCCGTGTCGTCTGCGAATACGGGTTGATCGGCAAACGGTCCGATAACGCCGAAACAATTGATGCCCGGAATATCATTTGCGGTGAATACGCCGTGTACGTCCGGATGTTTGGCGACGTAGCCGTCCAGATCGCCGAATGCGAACCGTGCATGATGATGGGGGCTTCTCACTACGCGAACAAGTAGAGCGCCTTCCGGAATTTCATCCGCACCAAATGTATCCTGACCCAGAACTTTCCTTACGCCATCAAGTTTACGAATGGGCGCACCCACGCCTTCACCGGCTACAGGTTCAATGGTGCATTTGTCACCATGTGTCGCACTCATTACCGCTGAGATAATTTTCCGGTACCCTGTGCATCGGCAGAGAACACCGCCAAGTGCATCTTCCACTTCTGTTTGGGTAGGTGTCGGTTTTTTTTTCAGGAGCGCTGTCGCCGACATGAGCATTCCGGGCGTGCAGATGCCACACTGTGCGGCGCCGTGCTCAAGAAACGCGTCCTGGAGCCGCGATAATTCTTCGTTGTCGGTCAGGCCCTCGACAGTGGTGATCTCGCATTCCTGCGCCTGCCCGACCGGCACCAGGCAACTGCAAACCGGCTCACCATCAACCAAAACTGTGCACGCTCCACAATCACCTGCATCGCACCCCACTTTCGTCCCAACCATCCCCAGCGTTCCTCTGAGAACATTGGATAACCGTTCAACGGGTGACGTTTCGACGGCATGGACCCTGCCATTGATGTGCAGTGATAGAGTTGTCACCGCATGTCCTCCGCTGCTTGCTCAATGGCCCTTCGGGTGAGTTCCAGCGAAGCGTCAAGGCGATAGGATGCAGTCGAGCGGACATCATCAATTGGCGCAAGACCTTCAAGGTGAGCCGGATCCAACTTGCCCGCCGGATCATCTGAAATATGCGTTCCGCGAAGATTTTCCTCTAAGTCAGTCAGACGCTGGGCGACGGTAGAACACGAGCCGACAGATATGGCAGACTCCACGATTGCCCCAGTATCATCACAATCCAGCCGTACCGCGACCATGGTGATGGAGATCACCAGATAGCTACGGATTCCGAGCTTGAGGAAAGCCGAATTGCCTTTAGCAGAGTTTTCCGGAATGAGAAGTCTGCTGACGATCTCATCAGGTTGCAATTTCGTCTTGCGGTTCCCTTCAATAAAATCGTACAGAGGAATGCACCGTTTTTCTCGGTTCGAAACCGTTTCAACGATGGCGTCAAGCGTCAGTAGTGGAGGAACGCCGTCCGCAGCAGGCGATGCATTACAGACATTCCCTGCAACGGTCCCACGGTTCTGGATTTGGACCGACCCGACTTCTCTTGCCGCTTGTTTAAGCCCGTTGAAGGCGATTGGCAGACTAGCGTCCAGGATATCCGTCCAGGTCGCCAGCGCGCCGATTTCCCAGTGATCTTCGCGAAGTGATATGCCCCTCAGGGTTTCCATTGCCGAGAGATCAAGAATATTTCCCGATGGTTCGCGGTCTTTCAGGCCCGGATAATAGTCGGTCCCGCCCGCAAGAATTGTCCAGTCGCCCATCTCCAGCAACGGCAAGGCATCTTCTAGCTTCGTGGGTCGCTCATATCTCATCATAACGCCAATCGGAGGCACATGACACTCTAGGGTTCTAAGATCGGTTTTGTCGGTTCATTAGTATACAAATGAACCGACAACGTCAATAAACTGCCCGGCAGTGTCAGAGGAAACTTGCTTGAATCAACGGATTGGCTTTCGTGACGTCTGGGAATGAAAAATCCATTTCGATATTTCAAGACTTCGCCCGATGTCATCCGCTTGACCGTGATGATGTATGTCCGTTTTCCGCTTTCGTTG
>JAJFIE010000017.1 GCA_021775275.1 Rhodospirillales bacterium
AGCTGAGCTACGGGTGCCGCGCGGAGTGGAACTTACGCCGGGATTGCCATGTGTGCAAGCCTGTGCGTCGCTTGACCATCCTTGGCAGACTGGCAATGCAATGCGCTTGGACTACCCTCACGTATCGGGATCCAGCAAACCGTGACGTCGATGCCAGTCTTCAAGGGATTCAACAGGATAGTGCTCGAATTGCGCTTCACCCATGGCGGCGTCGAGCCGCACCCACGCCGACTTCGACGCCAGCATAATATGGCTCTGTTCGGGTGCTGATGGCAGGGGCGTATCGATGGCGCTGGCAAAGGGGTGTACCAAATCGGGCCAGCGCGGATCCCAGGCCCATAAAGCCGTGCCGCAGCGAGAACAAAACCGGCGTTCGGCAGGGCTTTGCTTACCATCAATCATGGCGTGGAAGGCCGTCACGGCCTCTTCGCCCTGCACAACCAGACTTTCCGTCCGGCCCCCCAGGTTGATGGCAAAACCGCCACCGCCGCCGGTCTTGCGGCAAATCGAACAGTAGCAGCGGAGGTAGGGAACCGGGGCATAGGCCTCAAGCGAAAACCGAACCGCGCCGCAGTGGCAAGATCCTTCCATATGCATGCTAAAACTTCCTCCGTTGTCTGACATTGCTCAGAGCCTTCTGAATACGCCGACGATTTCAACGTGCGCGGCCCACTTGAACTGATCCACTGGCGTGACTCGCTCCAACGTATACCCACCGTCCACAAGTATGCGGGCGTCCCGGGCGAAGGTGGAGGGATCACACGACACCGCAATCACGTTTGGCGCCTGCGACAGAGCGATTTCCGCCACCTGTGCCGATGCACCTGCCCTGGGGGGGTTAAAAACGACAAAATCAAATGCCGCCAGCTCCTCGGCTGAAAGCGGATTATCGAACAGATCACGGACCACCGTCTCGACGGGTTTCAGGTTCTGTGTATACCGCACAGCACTAGCCAGCGCTTCTATCGACATAGCATTGCTGTCGGCAGCAAGTATCCGGACGTGGTCCGCGAGGCGCAATGCATAAGAGCCAATGCCGCAGAACAAATCAGCGCCAGACTGTGCGCCGGACGCCGTCACATAATCCCTGACCAATCCGGAAAGAACGCGCTCGCCTTCTTCCGTCGCCTGTAGAAATCCGCCCACGGGTAGCCTTACTTGCGCCATACCGATCCTTAAGTGCGGCTTTCGTCGTTCGGCGATGATCTCGCCATCAAGGGCCAACCGCGCCAAATCGTATTTCTCGGCAATATCAACCAGCGCCATGTGTTGCTCGTAACCGTTGGCGCTGATCCCGATGACATTGCAATCAAGTCCGGTTTCACTTGCCGTCAACTGAACATCCAGTCCATGGCTCGGGCCATGAACCGGGGCATCAAGGCAATCACCGAGTCTACAGGCAAGATCAATGGCTTCCGAAAACGCCGGCACAAAAACAGGGCAGACCTGAATATTACTGAGCCGGTGTGATTTGGCCTGCATGAACCCGACCTGCACATGGCTGCCATGGCGCCGCACGTGCAGAGTAACCCTTCGGCGTCCTTCGCCATGAGCGTCGATTATCGGCTCGGCGTCAACGTCGAGCCCCTGGTGGCGTAGTGCCGTTGCAACAATTCCCCGTTTCCATTCGTGGTAGGCAGCCTCCTGCAAATGCTGAACGGCGCACCCCCCGCATTCTCCGAAGTGTGGGCAAACCGGGTCAGCGCGATTGCTGGCGGCCTCAATGATCTCAATGATCTCGCCACGATCACCGGTGATTTTTGCACGGATCGTTTCCGTGGGGAGCGAATAGGGAATAAACAACCGACCCGTCTCCGCTTCGGCAATTCCATGACCGTGACGACCAAGTGTTGATACGGTGACGATGGCCTCCGTCGCCGGACGGGGGTTGCCTGGCCGACCCTGGCCACGGCTTTTTTTTCGTCGGGCCCGTGAAGATGTTGCCAACATCGTTCCTTTCAATTTCTCCGCTTGCCTACAATACTAACCTGGCGATTATATCCCGTCATATGGGAGCCGGGTCATTACAGGATTTTGTAACCACAAAAAGCCATTCACCACACACCCAAGGTTGAATCTATTATCGAATTTCATAATCAGAAATAGTAGTATTGATCCGTAATGCCAAAGGATACCAATGATCGGAACGATTATTTCGAATCACGCTACATGGCGTTGGTCTCCAGCCATGCTGATCTGGTCTGCCGATACGGTCTGGATTTTGCGCTGATTTTCGCATCACCCTCCTACTGTGAGTTTTTTGGCCGAACAGAAAAAGACATGATCGGCACATCCGTCCTGGACTTGGTCGTCAGTGACGAACAGCGTGCGGAGTCCCTCAAGCAGCTTGAGTCCATGACACTGGAGGCACCGACCAAAAGGGCGAACAACATGGTTCATCGCGCCGGTGATGCGACCAGCCACGTGGACTGGATCACCACCGGTATTTTCGATGATAACGGAATACTAGTCGAGTATCAGTCTGTTGGCCGGGATGTGACACGGCAACTACAGGTACAGGAGGATCTAGCCAAGAGCCGGGTGTACTACATGCAAGCGGCCCGGATTGCCACAGTGGGTTATTGGGTCTGGGACGAGATTGAAGATTGCATGAGCCATTGTTCCGAAGAAGCCGCGGCTATCTTTGGTCTCACGGTGGAACAGGCCTTGAAGCTCTCTGCCACTCTGAGTGGAGACCTCAGCACCGCACATCCGGATGATCTGGTCGAATACGAAAATACGATTATGACCGCGTACGAAAACAAGGCCAGTTACGACATCACTTTCCGCAGCTTCCGCGCAGACGGTAGCCTTCGGTATATCCGCGAACTCGCGGAGCCTGTACTTGATGACGATGGCGTCCTGATCGAAACCGTCGGCACGGTACAGGATATCACAGACCAGAAACTGGCCGATGAAGAAATCGCCCATATGGCGCGCCACGATGCTTTGACCGGTGTGCCGAACCGTACGCTCTTTCTCGACCGGCTTGAAACAGGCCTGAAAGCAGCAAAGCGCGAAAGCCGCCAGATCGCAGTCCTTTTCATCGACCTGGACGGGTTCAAGGCCGTTAATGATGCCGCCGGACACCAGGTCGGCGACCGGGTGCTGATTGATCTTGCAACGCGGCTACACGACTGTATTCGCGACATGGATACGGTCGGTCGAATGGGCGGTGATGAATTCGCCGTTATCCTGGGCGGTGACGTCACGGAAGAACATGTTATCGTGGTGACCGAGAAAATACTGGCGTCGGTATCAGAACCAATCGATGTAAATGGCGAGTCCAGGCGCCTGGGCGCAAGCATCGGAATCTCTCTCTACCCGACAAATGGTGAAACATCCGAAACGTTGCTGGCCGAAGCGGATAGCGCCATGTATGCGGTCAAACGGTCTGGCAAGAATGGCTTTCAGTTTGCACCATCAGGTTGATGGCGCTGACTGTTGTCTTCTGTCAGAATCAATTATCGGACTGGCTGACAGTTTTATTGAGAACTTCTTCCCTGAGACGCTCCGCGCCGGACGGCAATGGCGACGTGGAATCGCGCATCCACGCAGCAATATCGCGCCAGTACGTCTCTGCTCCCAGATCGCGAATCAGCATGTGGTAACCGTTCTCATAAAGCGCTATGCGGTACCCGGGTTCAGGCCCCGTCGGCAGTCGGCGGAGCATTTCCAGTGTCGCATGTTTCTTGATGATTTCATCCAGTGCGCCATACAGAATTAATGACCGGTCATTAAACCGCGATGCGCCCGCCATGGCCCGGTCCATAAGGTTGGCAAGTCCCCAGACCGCATCAACCCGGGTCTCCTTGATAACCAACGGGTCGCGGCCCAGCGCCCGCAACATTTCGATGTTGTCCGAGGGCTTGATCTTCAACCCGCGCCCGCTGAGCGGCAGCCATGGCATGGTGTGGGACGCCAGCCACAAGGCCCAACGCTGATAGAAAGGCATGGTCTCGCGCGCCCATACCGCCGGCGCGGCAAGGATCAGGCCATCAACCGGCAGCGCCGCCTCGTCTGGCGCTGTCGCCGCAGCCATGAGAACTGCCCCGCCCATGCTTTCGCCAAACAGAAAAACCGGAATGTCGGGATGTCGCTGTTTCACCAGATGCAACGAAGCCTTCAAATCCGCGATATAGGCATCACTTCCCGCCCAGTATCCCGTATTGGGAGCGCCACCAAACCCTCGTTGATCATAGGCATATGACACCACACCTTCTCCCGCCAGATACGTGGCGAGATCACCAAAAAACAAACCGTAATCGTTAAAACCATGCAGCGCGAGGACGGCGGCGCGGGGAGCCCCAGCTTCAGGTTTCCATATGTGGAGAGGTAATCCGGCGCCGTCCGCCATGGTCAATGCTTCATCCGACATCGTGGGCGTCTGAATCGACGGGCCGGGTTCAAATACCGTCGGCGCGCAGGCGCTGATCAAATGGACCAGCAGGAGCAGACCCATCCATCGCATCAAGTATTTGCCCACAAAAGTATTCATGGTTGGGCTTCGGTATCTGGCCTGCTGGTCAGACTGAGAAAAATATCCTCCAGCTCGGCCTCGCGGGTTGAAACGTCAACGATCCCCAGCCCGGCCTCCCGCACAGCCGCCAGGATTTCCCCTGAATGAGTGCGGCTGGGCGGGTAGCTGAAGACGAGCGCCCGATGGTCCCGCGCTTCGGCATTGTAGCCGCGCAATAAAGGCGGGATTTCGTCTATATCCCGATCAACGGTAACCGTCATTTCCTTGGAATCAATTCGGCGCAGCAACGTCGCGGTAGGCTCACACGTGACCACCCGGCCATAATTGATGATGGCGATTTCATCGCACAGCGCTTCTGCCTCCTCCAGATAATGGGTTGTCAGCAGGATTGTCGTACCCAGAGCGTTCAGTTCCCTGACATAATCCCAAAGCTGCCGCCGCAGTTCCACATCCACACCCGCCGTCGGTTCGTCAAGAACCAGAACCCTTGGCGCATGGACGAGCGCCTTGCCCACCAACAGGCGTCGTCGCATCCCGCCTGAAAGAGACCGTGCGTAGGCATCCCGTTTATCCGCCAGGCCAATGGCATTCAAAATTTCATCGGTACGGCGGTCTTTTTTCGCCACACCATAGAGGCCCGCGTGCAAATCCAGGGCTTCGTAGGGCGTAAAATACGGATCGAAGGTCAGTTCCTGCGGCACCACGCCGATGGCGCGTCGGGCCTCGCGCATGTCCGCTTCGATATCATAGCCCCAGACACGCGCCGCGCCGCCGGTTTTCACCACCAGTCCGGCGAGAATATTGATCAGGGTTGATTTTCCGGCTCCATTGGGGCCGAGCAGGCCAAAGAATGCGCCCGGTGGAATGCGTAACGTGACATCTTTCAATGCGCGTTTTTCCGGGGACCCTTTGGTCGATTGATAGGTTTTGCAGAGGTCTACGACCTCAACGGCAAAATCCGGAGCATTGTCTGTAACGATTGCGGGCATGGATTCGGATGCTTCTGGCGCGTAAGGATTGCGCCCATGCCTACACCTGCGCCCGGATCAAGTCAAAGGGCGGCACAATCGACATTCATGAATTCACGATATTCATTCTTGCGGCGTTGATTACCGGGTATCATCGGGTATCATCGCCAGACATCCGTCTTTCCGATCCGAGGAGCTATTTCATGGAACCCGAAGAAACAATCTATGTAACGACCGGAACGGTTGGATGCGACGGCGGTGGCGGGCCTCTGGGCCACCCCATGGTTTATCTGCAACTGGATAATGATGCCCAGGTTACCTGCCCCTATTGTAGTCGCCATTACGTACTCGAAGAAGGCGCCAGCCTGGCGGCAGAACACTGAGCACGCCGCCCGGGAAGCCGGAACACGTCTATCTGATCGATGGTTCAGGCGTTCTGTTTCGTGCATTTTTTGCCCAGATGCGGGATCGGGACCGGATGCGCCGGTCCGATGGTACGCCAACGAACGCCGTCTTCATTTTCACGAAAATGCTCATGAAACTGGTGGGCGATACCGATGCCGATCATATCGCGGTGGTGTTCGATACCAAACGGCAGACCTTCCGCAACGATATTTATCCCGAGTACAAAGCCAACCGTGATGCGCCACCGGAAGAACTGATCCCCCAGTTCCCGCTGGTGCGCGACGCATCACGCGCCCTCAACGTCATGAGTGTGGAACTGGAAGGTTACGAGGCCGATGATCTGATCGCCACCTACGCCCGTCAGGCCGCAGAAATGGGAGCCGAGGTCACCATCGTTTCGTCCGACAAGGACCTGATGCAATTGGTCAATGATCAGGTCAAGATGATGGATCCCATGAAGAATACCATTGTCGGCTATGATCAGGTGATGGAAAAATTCGGCGTGGGGCCGGACAAGGTCGTTGATGTCCAGGCTCTGGCCGGTGATTCCACGGACAATGTTCCCGGCATTCGCGGGATCGGTGTCAAAACGGCAGCACAGCTCATCAATGAGTATGGTGATCTGGATACACTGCTCGAACGGGCGGCGGAAGTTAAGCAACCGAAACGCAGGGAGTCCCTGATCGAGGAAGCTGACATGGCCCGCATATCGCGGCGCCTGGTCCGCCTGGATGATGATGTCCCCGTCGTGGTTCCGCTCTCGGAATTCGCCGTTAAAGAACCGGACCCGGATGCCATTTTTGGCTTTCTCCGTGAACAGGAATTCAAATCCCTGATCAGTGTGGTGGAGAGTCGCTACAGCATCACGGCTCCACCGGCACCAGAGCCGCAGCCAGAAACGGCCTCTTCTTCAAACGATCTTCCGAATGAAACTTCCGGAAGTGGCGCAACATCCGGCGCTGATCTGACCATGAAACTCAGCGCCGCCACCTACGAGCTGGTCCAGACCCCTGAGGCTCTGAAAACATGGATCGACAGCATCTATGCCACCGGGTTTGTCGCTGTCGATACGGAAACAACGTCATTGGACTCGATGGTTGCCGGGCTTGTCGGTGTGTCCCTCTCGGTGACGCCCGGGAAAGCCTGCTATATCCCGCTGGCCCATCGCCGGGCCGAAGAACAAGGCAGTTTTGATTTGGGCGGCGGCAGCGATAACAAAGGCGGTGACGAGACCGCCAGCACGGACGGCCTCTTGAATGACCAGATCCCCCTCGAACAGGCTATTGCACTTCTGAAGCCCGTTCTGGAAGATGTGTCGATTCTGAAGATTGGCCAGAACATCAAATATGATATGCAGGTTCTGGCGCGTTATGGCATTGAGCTTTCCCCGGTCGATGACACCA
>JAJFIE010000161.1 GCA_021775275.1 Rhodospirillales bacterium
CACTGGATAACACCGTCTACAAGATTACCCGAATTAATAGAATAGAAACATAGATTCGGTGAAAAATACTCAATAAAATCAACATGCAATTGTATGAATTAACTGAAATTATATTAATTTAATTAAGTCACTTCAAATAAACGATTTTCTGTGATACGGTTCACTCATAAACTGGTTTCGGGCGATTAAATACTGCCCAATAACCGCTGTTATCAGGGCTGAGTATCCATCCCCGGAAAACTAAATCGGGGGCCAAGATATCCGGGGAGAATCAATGGCACGACAGGCAAAAACGGGCGCGTCGAAACCGACATCCGCCGCAACCTCATCCAAAGTTGGAAAAAGCAATGCCAGGGCGCCCAAGTCGCCCAGTGCGGATCAGTTGATCGCATACTACCGTGAAATGCTACAAATCCGTCGTTTTGAGGAAAAAGCCGGACAGTTATACGGTATGGGCCTCATCGGCGGTTTCTGCCATCTCTATATCGGTCAGGAAGCCGTGGTGGTGGGGCTGATGGCGGCGGCAGAAGCACAGGACACGCTCGTCACCAGTTACCGTGACCACGGTCATATGTTGGCCGCCGGCATGGATCCAAAAGGCGTCATGGCCGAGCTGACCGGTCGCGAAGGCGGTTATTCCAAAGGCAAGGGCGGCTCCATGCACATGTTCAGTCGCGAGAAAAATTTCTTCGGTGGGCACGGCATTGTCGGCGCACAGGTATCCATTGGCACCGGCCTCGCGTTCGCACATAAATACAAAGGCGATAAGGGTGTATGCCAAGCCTATTTCGGCGACGGCGCAGCCAATCAGGGACAGGTTTATGAGTCCTTCAATATGGCGGCACTCTGGTCACTGCCTGTTGTCTACGTGATCGAGAATAACCGTTACGGTATGGGAACCGCCGTGGATCGCGCCTCGGCCATGACTGAATTTCACCGGCGTGGTGACGCTCATGGAATCCCCGGGATGCAGGTCAACGGCATGGATGTGGTTGAAGTCCGCGAGGCCGCCGACAAGGCGATCGGTCATTGCCGCAGTGGCAAGGGGCCGTTCATTCTCGACATGGAAACCTATCGATACCGGGGGCACTCCATGTCTGATCCGGCCCGGTACAGATCGAAAGAAGAAGTCAGCAAGGTGCGCAAAGAGAGTGATCCCATCGACACGTTGCGGGCGCGCATACTTAAAGAAAAGGCGGCGGACGAAACATTGCTCAAGGAGATCGATCGCGAAGTCAAGGCGGCGATCACCGAGGCCGCAGAATTCGCCCAGACCAGTCCCGAGCCCGACGCAAGCGAGCTCTATACCGACGTGTTGTCGGCTTAATCGCCAAATTCAGGAACGAGGAAACCATAATGCCCATAAATATCCTGATGCCGGCCCTGTCACCCACCATGACCGAAGGCAAAATTGCCAAATGGTTGAAGGGGGAAGGCGATACGGTTGAGTCCGGCGATGTCATCGCAGAAATTGAAACCGACAAAGCAACCATGGAAGTGGAAGCCGTGGACGAAGGAACCATCGGCAAGGTTCTGGTGCCCGAAGGGACTGAAGACGTTGCCGTCAATACGCCGATCGCCGTGTTGTTGGAAGACGGCGAAGACGCCGCCAGCATTGGCGACATGGCGGCGCCGACCGCCGCAGTCATGACTCCCGCACCTGAAGCAGCGCTTCCTGCGCCAATGGAGTCCTCCACGGCTCCCTCTGCGCCGCCCCCGGTATCGGCGGAACCCGACTACGACGGACCCACTGTCCACATCACCGAGCGTGAGGCGCTGCGCGACGCCATGGCGGAAGAAATGCGGCGCGACGAAACCGTGTTCCTCATGGGTGAAGAAGTAGCACAGTATCAGGGTGCTTATAAAATCTCTCAAGGTTTGCTGGACGAGTTCGGTGATGGCCGGATTATTGACACCCCCATTACGGAGCATGGTTTTACCGGTCTTGGAGTCGGGGCGGCGTTCAGCGGCCTCAGGCCCATCGTCGAGTTCATGACCTTTAACTTCGCCATGCAAGCCATTGACCACATCATTAACTCGGCTGCCAAGACGCTTTATATGTCCGGTGGTCAGATGACTGCGCCCATAGTATTTCGTGGTGCAAACGGGGCTGCGTCCCGCGTCGGTGCGCAACATTCACAGTGCTATGCGTCATGGTACGCCCATTGTCCGGGCCTGAAAGTTGTCGCGCCCTGGTCGGCGACTGATGCCAAGGGATTATTGAAGGCCGCCATCCGCGATCCCAATCCGGTGATCTTTCTGGAAAATGAAATCCTCTATGGACAGAGTTTCGATGTACCCGACGATCCTGATTTCACATTACCCATCGGGCGGGCGAAGATCGAACGGCCGGGCAGCGATGTCACCATCACGGCCTATTCCATCATGGTGCAGGTGGCGCTGGACGCCGCTGAACAATTATTCGCCGAGGGCATTGACGCCGAGGTGATTAACCTGCGCAGCCTGCGCCCGCTGGATACTGAAACCATTGTTTCGTCGGTCAAGAAAACCAATCGCATCGTTGCATTGGAGGAAGGCTGGCCATCGTGCGGCATCAATTCCGAAATCGCAGCACAGATGATGGATCATGCCTTCGACCATCTCGATGCGCCGGTAGCGCGGGTCAATGGCATCGACGTTCCCATGCCCTATGCCGCCAATCTGGAAGCGCTCGCGCTACCCAAGGCGGCTGATGTGGTCAAGGCGGCAAAAGCCGTTTGCTACGCGACTTAAAGGATTTGCTACGCGACTTAAAGGAGGGGCCGTCATGCCAATTGAAATTCTGATGCCCGCGCTGTCGCCCACCATGACCGAGGGCAATCTGGCAAAATGGCTGAAAGCCGAAGGCGACGCAGTTGAGAGTGGTGACGTCATTGCGGAAATTGAGACCGACAAGGCAACCATGGAAGTAGAAGCCGTGGATGAAGGCACCATGGGTAAGATCGTCGTTGCTGAAGGTACCGAGGGTGTTGCCGTCAATCAGGTTATCGCCGTGCTGCTGGAAGAGGGCGAAAGCGCTGATGATATCGGTGATGTTTCTGCATCGTCACCACCCGCCGCGCCAACACCACAACCCGAAACTGCACCTGCGGCGGCTCCGGTCCCTGCTGCGACGACATCTGATGCGCCTGCGCCCCAGATCCGCTCAGACGGTAGCCGTATATTCGCCAGTCCGCTCGCACGACGAATTGCGAGCAACGCCGAGATCGATATTACTGCCGTTCAGGGGTCAGGGCCCCATGGTCGCATCGTCAAACGGGACGTGGAAGCCGCAATCAACTCTGGTGGGGCACCTGCCGTCGCACCGGTCTCTGCATTGGCCCCGCAATCATCTCCGATGATCATGGATGACTCCGGTCTCGCACCATATCGCGAAATTCCACATTCGAGCATGCGCAAGATCATTGCCAGCCGCCTGACGGAATCCAAGCAAACCATTCCGCACTTCTATCTGAGCGTGGACTGCGAACTGGATAATCTTTTAGAGCTTCGCAAAAATCTCAACGGGCGGTCCGACGATTACAAGTTATCAGTCAATGATTTCGTCATCCGTGCTGTTGCTCTGGCGTTGCGCAAGGTTCCCGCCGCCAATGCCATGTGGACGGCTGCTTCCATGCGCCTGTTTGACCGCGCCGACGTGGCCGTTGCTGTGGCGATACCGGACGGATTGGTAACACCGGTCATTCGTGATGCGGGCGGCAAGGGGATGGTCGAAATCTCTAATGAAATGAAAGACTTGGCCGGTCGAGCTCGCGAAGGTAAACTGATGCCCGAAGAATATCAGGGTGGTTCATTCACTATCTCGAACCTGGGCATGTTTGGCATCAAGACCTTTTCCGCCATCATTAACCCTCCCCAGGCCTGCATTCTGGCCGTGGGCGCGGGTGAGCAGCGCGCCGTTGTAAAGGACGGCGCGCTGGC
>JAJFIE010000162.1 GCA_021775275.1 Rhodospirillales bacterium
GCGCCGGCCACGAAAATGTCACCGATACGCAGTGTGCCACGTTGGACCAAAACTGTAGAAACCGACCCGCGGCCCTGCTCCATGCGGGCCTCAACAACGACACCTTCCGCAGCCCGGTCCGGATTGGCTTTGAGATCAAGCAATTCTGCTTGCAGCAAAATAGCTTCTTCCAGTTTATCCAGATTGGTGCGCTCTTTCGCCGAGACTTCAATAGCCAGGGTTTCGCCGCTCATATCTTCGACAATGACTTCATGCTGCAACAATTCGGTTTTCACCCGCGCCGGATCCGCGCCGGGCATATCGATCTTGTTGATCGCCACAATGAGCGGAACCTCTGCTGCCTTGGCATGATTAATGGCCTCAATTGTCTGCGGCATGACACCGTCATCCGCAGCCACACACAGAACCACAATATCCGTTACTTTTGCACCACGAGAGCGCATTTCAGTAAACGCAGCATGGCCCGGTGTATCAATAAAGGTGATTTGTTCGCCACCTGCCATGGTCACCTGGTACGCGCCAATATGCTGGGTAATGCCGCCAGCCTCGTGCGTAACCACATCTGTTTCACGCAAGGCGTCCAGCAAGGATGTCTTGCCGTGATCAACGTGCCCCATGACAGTCACGACAGGCGGACGGGACTGCAGGCTTTCCGCGGCATCGTCATCACCACGAAGACCCTCTTCAACATCCGCTTCCGACACACGCTTCATTGAGTGCCCGAATTCGTTGACGATAAGCTCTGCTGTATCAGCATCGATGCTCTGTGTGATCGTTGCCATGACCCCCATGTTCATCAGGGCCTTCATGACAACGCCGCTACGCTCGGCCATACGATTCGCCAATTCCTGCACCGTGATGGTTTCAGGAATGATAACTTCGCGAACAATTTTTGTGGTTTCAATAGGGCCTTGGCGCATGGCCGCTTTCTGGCGTTCGCGGGCGCGCCGGACAGACGCGAGAGACCGCATGCGCTCTTCCCCATCGCCCAGAGCCTGTTCGATCGTAAGTTTGCCGGACCGGCGACGTTGTTCTTCTCCACGGCGGGTCGGCGCTTTCTTTGCCGGGTCACTTTTAGGTGTCTTCTTGACCGGCGCCGAGCGCTTGGATTCCTCAACACCGTCCGGGTCAGGCTGCGCAGCCTGTACAATTGATGGGTCAATAACCGGATCAGGAGCAGGTTCCTCAGCCACAGCCTCAGCCACCACTTCTGCCGCCGCCTCAGGTTCCACTTCCGGTTCCGGCTCAGGAGCCTCGGCGGCCCGCCGCGCAGCTTCCTCAGCCGCTGCCGCGGCTTCTGCTTCGGCGCGGTGTGACGCCTCGGTGGCGTCCTCCAGTGCACGGGCGCGCACTGCTTTTTCATGCTCCGTCAGATTACCAAGCGCGGCAGCATCATCCGGGGGAGTGCCCGGCGTGGAAAATACGGCATCTTGCGTCGTACTGCCTTTGACTTCGGACATTTTGCCGCCCGCGTCACGGGAGAATGTACGTTTTTTGCGAACCTCGACCTGAACCATCTTGGATCGGCCGTGCGAGAAGTTTTGCCGAACCTGACCGGTTTCGACAGTCTTCTTCAGCTCGAGCTTCTTGGGTCGAGACAATTCCTGCTTCTCGCCCGCATCATCCGTTTTATTGGTCTCGGTCATATCGCTCTTTCAAATCCATTCTATCGTTCATCGCCGACTTCGGTGCCCGCCTGGCGAAACCCGGTCAAGCGCCGGGTATCCTTTAATAGCGCTTTTGCCAGTCCACCCGACGCCACCACCAGATGAACTGTTCTTTCACTCCCCACGGCGCCGCCCAGTTCAGCCATGCTGAACATGGAAACGATTTCCATGCCGTCCGCCAGGCGCTCTACTTTCCTCCGGCCGCCAGCCGCACCATCGCTGGCGGAAAACAAGATCCCGCCCTGACGTCTCGAATTCGACCGCCGGAGCCATTCTCCGACCCGGTCGAATCCCGCAACCGCCTGCCCCGCGCGCCGCGCCATGGATATCCGATCAAGACAACGCCGCACTAACAAGGCCTCAACGTCGTCGGCCAATGTATCGGATACTTTGACCGGTTGCCGCGCAGCTTTGGCAAAGAGCCGTTTTGCGCAGGCTGTATGTATCATATCCCGGTGGGCACTCAACCAAAATCCCCGTCCGGGAAGCCGTGACTCGAGGTCCGGCACCACATTACCTTCGGGCCCAACAACAAACCGGATGAGCTCTTCATGTGGAAGGCTTTTCCCGGTGACGATACACTTGCGCTCCGCAGTCTGTGTTTCATCACCGGATTTCCGGCTGCGCGTCTGCCCCCGCGCCATCACGACGTTCTCCTTAATTCGCAGTCAGGCTCAGGCGTCAGCCTCAACCTCACCACCATCTTCTGTTGTATCCGACGAACCTTCTGCTTCCGCATCGGCGTCTGTATCTGCTGTCTCATCATCAGCAAACCAGTGCGCCCGGGCAGCCATGATGATGTCGTTGGCCTGATCTTCGCTCAACTTGCCAGCAAGCGTGGACCCGTCCAGCATCTCGATCAGTTCGTCACCAGCAAGGTCCGCCAGGTCATCACGGGTTTTTACACCGTTTTCACCGAGAACGACGAGCATCGCGGCGCTGACGCCCGCAATTTCACGAATATCATCGCTCATCCCCAATTCGGTTGCCCGTTCGACAAACGTCACGTCCTGCTGCTCCAGGAAAGTGCGGGCGCGGGCGCGAAGCTCTTCGGCCACATCTGCATCGAAACCTTCAATGTCCAGCAAGTCATCGACCGGCACAAAGGCAACTTCTTCAATAGACGAAAAACCTTCCGTCACCAGGAGATGCGCAATGACGTCATCCACATCCAACGCGGTGATAAACATTTGCGAACGGGTGCGGAATTCTTCCTGTCGTTTTTCACTCTCCTCCGCCTCGGTCATAATATCGATGTTCCAGCCAGAAAGCTGGGAGGCGAGACGGACATTCTGACCACGCCGACCAATGGCAAGGGACAGTTGCTCATCGGGCACAACAACCTCGATGCGCTGTTTTTCCTCATCCAGCACGACTTTGGCGACTTCTGCCGGCGCGAGCGCGTTAACAATGAATGTCGCCGGGTCCGTGGACCATTGGATGATATCGATCTTTTCGCCCTGTAATTCACCAACAACGGCCTGAACGCGGGAACCACGCATGCCGATACACGGGCCAACAGGATCAATGCTGGAGTCGTGTGACATGACAGCGATTTTGGCGCGCGATCCGGGATCACGGGCGACGGACATGATTTCAATAATGCCGTCGTAGATTTCGGGAACTTCCTGGGCAAACAGCTTGGCCATGAAATCAGGGTGAGTCCGCGACAGAAAAATCTGCGGACCACGGGATTCTTCGCGAACATCCATGATAAAGGCGCGAATGCGATCCCCGTTATTGAAATGTTCGCGCGGGATCGACTCATCACGCCGCAGCAACGCCTCGGCACGGCCCAGGTCGACGATCACATTGCCATATTCGATACGCTTGACCAGGCCATTGACGATCTCGCCCTTACGGTCCTTGTATTCCGCAAACTGGCGGGTGCGCTCCGCCTCGCGGACACGCTGAACAATAACCTGCTTGGCAGTCTGTGCCGCGATCCGCCCGAAATCAATGGGCGGCAGCGCATCAACAATGAACTCGCCAACGACAGCGTCGGCCTTTTGGGCCACCGCCGCATCCAGCGGAATCTGAGCCGCTTCGTTCTCGATTTCCGCGTCGTTCTCGACGACCTCCTGATATCGGGCGAGGGAAATTTCGCCGGTGGTGCGGTCAATGGCAGCGCGAATATCGTGTTCGTGGCCATATTTTGTCCGTCCGGCTTTCTGAATAGCCATCTCCATTGCTTCAAGCACTTCGTCGCGCTCGATGGATTTATCGCGGGCAACCGTATCAGCTACCTGCAGAAGTTCGGGTCGTGCGTAGACTGCTTCCGTTTCCATGTCTTTATCTCAGTCCATCCTCAAGTGTGTTCAATCCAATACCGCCAACGCCCCGCAATAGCGCACAGCGTTTACGACAATCCTTTGTCCGCCGCCGCCAACAGCGCGTCGGACAGCAATAACTTGGCGCGGGAGATATCACCGAACGGGATGGTAATATCTCCGGTCTCTGTCGAAATTGAAACCGTTTCGTCCGCGACGCCTTTCAGCAGGCCTTTGAAACGTTTTCTTCCTTCGATGGGGCGCGCAGTTTCGACGCGCGCCTCAAAACCATTAAACCGCTCAAAATCAGCAAGCTTCACCAGCGGCCGATCAATGCCCGGAGAACTGACCTCCAGCGTAAAGGCCCCACGGATCGGGTCCTCAACATCCAGCAACGCAGAGACCGCGCGGCTCACCGCCGTACAATCATCAATCCCCATTCCGGTGCCGTCGGACCGTTCCGCCATGATCTGCAACTGCATCCGTGTCTCACCACTAAGCTGCGTGCGAACCAGATCGTACCCCATGTCAATTATGGTGGGCTCGATCAGGGCATTTATCCGCTGGACCAGGTCCATCAGCATTCATCCGCTGTTTGTTTTCTTCATCATCAGGCCCGGCGCCAGGTTGCCATAGCAGGACCACTGTCCAGAAAACAACCGGGTAACAAAAAAGGCGGGCCACCGGCCCACCTCACCAAACCGATCAAATCGGAATAACGAGTCTTTGTTAATCGTTCGGGGGATATACACCCGACGACCTGACGTTGACAAGGAAAATACGTCCCGCCACAGATTTCCGCGTATTATTTAGTTACGCGGTTGGCGCGAGAATTGCAGATAGACGCAGTGCGATCCTGCCAATCTGGCCTTGGATTCATATCGGGTTTCGATGCTGTCGCCGGGTCGTGTCCGCCAGTCAGCCGGACCTTGCGCCGTCCATTGGAAGGCCGCGTGATCAGCCGTACAGGCAAGGACCCATCGAACGTAGTCCATATAATCGCTGGCGAAACAGAATTCCCCACCGTCCTCAAGGAGCCTGGCGAAGGTGTCCACGGTCTCCGGTTGGACAAACCGGCGGCGATTATGTCGTTTCTTGGGCCAGGGATCCGCATACAACAGATACAGGCGTTGAAATGCTGCATCCGGCAGTGCAGGAAGCAGGTGGCGGGCGTCATCATCGTAGATACGAATGTTCGTCAGCGACCGCGCTTCAATCTGCGCCAGTAATGTGGCGACACCGTTGACGAACGGCTCACAGCCGATAAACCCGATGTCCGGGTTAGCGGCGGCCATGGCTGCCAGATGCTCGCCGCCACCGAAACCGATTTCCATCCAGTAAGCAGACTTTTCTCCGCCAAAGAGGGACGTGAGGCCAACGACGCCACCACCCGATGGCCGTGCGATACGAATCTCAGGTAACAGGGTTTCGACAAGTTTGCGGCGCGCCGGGCGAAGCGCATGCCCCTTCCGGCGACCGTAAAACCGATGATCGTCGTTATCGTGAGAGCCGGTGTTCAATTCGCCCCAAAAGCGGATTTCAGATCGCCAACCAAAGTGTCCGCTTCCCACGAAAACCCGCCATCCGCTTCCGGCGCACGACCAAAGTGACCGTAAGCCGCCGTGCGCGCATAGTTCGGTTTGTTGAGGTTCAGGTGTTCGCGAATGCCACGAGGGGACAGATCAACCAGATCAACCAGTACGTCGGCGAGTTTTGCTTCGTCAACGTTACCCGTGCCCGCCGTATCGATATAAACCGATAGCGGCTTGGAAACGCCAATGGCATAGGCCAGTTGAATCGTGCAGCGATCCGCCAATCCGGCAGCCACCACATTTTTCGCCAGATAGCGGGCCGCGTAGGCAGCGGAACGATCAACCTTGGTGGGATCCTTGCCAGAGAACGCGCCACCACCATGAGGAGCCGCGCCGCCATAGGTATCGACGATAATCTTCCGACCCGTAAGGCCCGCATCGCCGTCCGGTCCGCCAATGACGAAGCGTCCCGTGGGGTGAACGTAAAACTCATCCTCCGGACACATCCAGCCCTCGGGCAAAACGGAAAGAACGTGAGGGCGGACGATTTCGCGAACGTCGTCCTGGGACAGATTGCCGTCGTGCTGCGTGGATACGCC
>JAJFIE010000163.1 GCA_021775275.1 Rhodospirillales bacterium
CGAACAAGTCCAACAGGAAGCAACCACATCCTTTTAACAAAGTCAGGTACAAGGGCCGGAACGTCATCGAACGCATGTTCGGACGCCTCAAGGACTTCCGACGGGTCGCAACACGTTACGACAAGAACGCAGAAAACTTCCCCTCTGCCCTATGCCTTGCAGCCCTCATCTGTTATTGGATTTGAATGAGTCTGAACCCTAATTCTCCGAAAGTATCGGCTAATCTACGGTTACGCCGGGGATGGATGTTTCCCACATTTGTTAGTACATTCCGACAAGAAAATTGTTATATTTGCGGCCCCGGAATTTAGCATGAACACACGCCCATTGGATATCGGGAACGAGCCCGCCAACAAATCGACTGGCGCAGCGCCGACCGTATCCGTCGTACTGCCCTGTTATAATAGTCATCTTCATGTGCAACAGACCCTGGATAGTTTGCGCGCGCAAAGTTTTTGCGATTTTGAGATCATCCTTGTCAATGATGGATCCGATAATCCGGAAACCGTCGCATTTATTGATCAACTAGAGACAGATGTGCATGTCATCTACCAGCGCAATATGGGGTTATCAGCGGCGCGCAATATGGGAATCAGAGCGGCGCGGGGCACCTATATTGTGCCTTTGGATTGTGATGATTGGCTGGACCCTGAATTTTTGGGCAAGGCGGTGGCAAAAATTCAACAGACGCCTGAAAAATCGTTCGTCTTTTCGTACCTGAACCTATGCGGGGACCTGAGCGGCGTTTTGGCCAAGGATTTTAATTCATTCGAGCAACTTTTCCTGAATCAACTTCCCTACTGCCTGATGTATCCTCGGGAAGCCTGGCGCGCCATTGGAGGTTATGATGAAACCATGCGGCGAGGATACGAAGACTGGGAGTTCAATATTCGTCTTTCCCGTCATGGTTATAGAGGCGTGGTCATTCGCGAACCGTTGTTCCATTACCGTGTGAGTGACACGGGAATGCTAAAATCTGTCTCCCAGAAGCTCCATGGTGTCCTGTGGCAGTCCATTCAGAAAAAAAATCACCGATCATATAGATGGGGCGCAATGTACCGTGGGTGGCGGGAGTGGCGCCATCAACCGTCTACCTATCCATTGGTATTATTTTTCGGCTGGTATATAGCCCACCGTTTATTGCCAAAACCCCTTTTCGGCGCAGTATTCAGGTGGCTTCTGCCCTATCGGCATTCGGCCCGTATCGTTGGTCGATAGGCGAGCCTTTATGGGGATTTTTTGAGCCAGTTCCACGCGTGCAAAACTTGCTGATCCAGGCTCTCGAAACGAGGGGTCCAGCCCAGTTCAGCCCGGGCTTTTGTCGAATCTGCGACAAGAATCGCCGGGTCGCCAGCCCGACGGTCCGCCACGGACACTGAAATATCGTATCCGGTAACCTGTTGCGCCGTCGCGATTACTTCTTTAACCGAGAATCCCGCGCCATTTCCCAGATTAAAGACACCGGCAATGGAGGCTTCCTTGTTTGCCAAATACTTCAGCGCCGCCACATGAGCATCAGCAAGATCAGACACGTGGACATAGTCGCGAATACAACTGCCGTCGTGTGTCGGGTAGTCGGTTCCAAAGATTTTAATTTCCTCTCTTGTGCCCAAGGCCGCCTCTAAAACCAGAGGAATGAGATGCGTTTCCGGATCGTGAGCCTCACCGATTTCAATGTCGGGATCTGCGCCTGCGGCATTGAAGTATCTGAGCGAAACGGATTGAATATCGTAGGCTACAGCATAATCATGCAGTATTCGTTCAACCATAAGCTTGGTCTCGCCGTAAGGGTTCGTTGGGCACAGAGGGTGATTTTCAGGAATAGGCGTCGTTTCCGGAGCTCCGTAGACGGCCGCCGAACTGGAAAACACAATTTTTTTAATGCCTGCTTCTCGCATAACATCCAGCAGTACCAACGTATCAATAACGTTATGGCGATAATATTTTGATGGATCAGCGACAGACTCACCAACTGTGATCAGACCGGCAAAATGCATCACAGCCGCAGGGCGATGTTTTTCCATGGCCATCCGCAAAGTATCCCGGTCGGCAAGCCGTCCAACTTCAAGCGGTCCCCATTGAACGGCCCATTCATGGCCCGCCGAAAGATCATCAAAGACAACAGGCAGATAGCCTTGGCCTGCAAGCGCCTTGGATACATGGCTTCCCACATACCCGGCGCCGCCGACAACGAGAATGTTTTGGGTCACAACCGCCACAGGTCCACACCATCAGGCTTCGTCGATCTGTCCAGACAACACTTGATGTCCGCGACAACTCCCTGACCATTGTGTAGCAGGCCTGTAATCAGGGGCCATCCTTCAGAAACAAACTCATCATGGGCAACGCCCAGTATCACGGCATCACTTTTGATTAATTGTTCACGCGTCTGTACGCTTACATCCCATTCACGTTGCACGGTCGCCGTATCCACGACGGGATCATGGACTTGAACCTGAAGGCCCAGGCCTGTCAGTTCCTGAATGACATCGCGCATGCGGCTATTCCGCATATCCGGGACGTTTTCCTTGAAGGTGACACCGAGTACCGTGACCAGTTTGTCTTTCGCAACACGATCTTCACCAAGAATTCGACGCGCAACACAGTCGACAATAAATGAGCTCATGTTGTCATTGATCGTGCGGCCGGCCAGGATAACTTCCGGTTTATATCCGGCCTGTTCAGCCCGGTATGTCAGGTAATAGGGATCAACCCCGATACAATGACCGCCAACCAGGCCGGGGACGAAAGGTAAGAAATTCCATTTCGTCCTGGCAGCCGCTAGGACATCGTGGGTATCTATATCGAGACGCTCAAATACCACTGCTAGCTCGTTCATCAGCGCAATGTTGAGGTCGCGCTGGGTGTTTTCGATTACCTTTGCCGCTTCTGCGGTTTTAATATCTGGTGCACGATGGACACCCGCAGTCACGACACTTTCATAAACTTCTGCAACGGTATTCAGTGTTTCGTCATCAGAGCCTGAAACCACTTTTTCGATAACCTCGAACCGATGATTCTGGTCACCGGGATTGATTCGTTCAGGCGAATATCCGACAGAAAAATCCGTGCCTATTTGTAAGCCGGATTCCTGTTCCAGGATTGGCACACACATATCCATGGTAGCGCCGGGGTAAACGGTCGACTCAAAAACCACAATATCGCCCCTCTTAAGTACCTGCCCCAACATTCGGGATGCCGTGAGCAGCGGAGAAAGGTCGGGGCGGTTGTCTTCATCGACAGGTGTAGGGACAGTTATGATGTGGAAGTTTGCTTCCGCAAGGGCTGTAGGGTCTGTCGTCAAAAACAAATTTGCTGCACTTAACTGCTCTGTTGGGACCTCGTTGGTTCTGTCATAACCGTTACCAAGTTCTTCTATCCGTTCATGGTTTATATCAAAGGCGACGACAGTATTTCCGGTGCGGGTAAAGGCAACAGCAACCGGCAAACCGACATACCCGAGACCAACAACGGAAATTCTGCGATCATGACTCATTGATTGGCGCTCTATGTCACGGTTTGAAAAACGTTTCTGAAATAAGGCTAGTCTTCGTACCGTTTACACCCAAATGGGTCCAGCAGAAACCAGGCTATAGTGTGGACGTCACACCGGAAATCGATGTTGACAGACGACCCCTGATCTGGCCCTCATCGCGCCTTTGAACATTGATTGACCATGGATGTTATGAAAAACACCACAATTATTTTTGATCTGGATGGCACGCTAATTGATAGTGCGCCGGATGTTTGCCGGGCGCTGAACCGTACGCTGGTGAGTTACGGTCGGCGGTCTCATGACGTCGAGGAAGTGAAGGAGTATCTTGGCCAGGGAGCCCGCGTGCTGATGGAAATGGCCTTGCAGAAAACGGGCGCGGTTCCTCCAACAGAAGTTATTGATGGCCTCACGTCGGAATTTCTCATCGACTACGCCGCCAACCCCGTCGTTGATTCTACGATTTATCCAGGCGTCATCAGCGTGCTGGACGAATTGCGGGCCAGAGGAGCGACGCTGGCGATTTGCACAAATAAGCCGAGCATTACGACGGCGCCGGTTTTGGAAAGGTTTTCCCTGGAATCATATTTCACAGCCATCGTCTGTCCTGATCACGTGGAGAACAGAAAACCGCATGGTGATCATATTCGTGCAACTGTTGATGCGGTTGGCGGGAATATCAGGCATACCATTATGGTTGGCGATAGCGAGAATGATATTGACGCTGCGATCAATGCGGGAATTCCATCCATTGCGGTAACCTTTGGTTACGCACATCGCAAACACGATGAACTTGGCGCAACCGCGTTGATCCACCATTTCGACGAACTCATTGAATCCATTGACTCTATTATCCGAAGTCAATAACCCGCCCTAGAGCGGTCCCGGCAATCTGGGCATGCGAACGTTGTCCCGGAGCCTGAATGGTTCACAGGTCGTCATTATCCTGTCTGCGGTGTTTCCGGACAATGGTGACACGCGGGCCCAATGATGTCGCAATAAATGCTTGG
>JAJFIE010000164.1 GCA_021775275.1 Rhodospirillales bacterium
ATGCAGCCGGGCATGCAGGCATGGGAGATATCGCCGCCGCGCTCCTTGTTCTGCTCGCGGATGAAGTCTCCGCCCATTTTCAGGACTTCGTCTTCCGATTCTGTCAGGCGGCCCGCCGTGAAGTTCCTCACCGGCAGGCCGCCGATGTGGTTGGTCAGGTCGGCGACCAGCGCCGTTCCCGTGCTGCTCATATTCTGAACCGCGACGGACTCACCCAGTTGTCTGCCGTAGTCCTTGATGGCGCTCATGACGCCCCGGCGATCATGCAGGGGGGGCATTTTCAGCTTGTCGACGACAATGGCCTTGACCTTTTTGTGGCCCATGACGGCGCCAACGCCGCCCCGCGCCGCCAGCCGCGACGGGCGGTTGTCGTTGTCGCTGATGGAAATGCCGGCCATCAGGCCCTGGTATTCACCGACCGGCCCGCACAGCGCGATACTAACCTTTTTCCCGTATTTTTCATGCAGCAGTGCAGCAGTTTCCGTGGTTCCCTTGCCCATATAGGGGGATGCGTCGTTAAACGTAATGTCACCTTCTTTGGGAATATGAATAACGACCCAGTCATCCGAGCAGCCATTCAGCGTAAATCCGGCAATTTCAAGCTGACCCAGCGCAAACGCAAAGGTGCCGCCTGCGTTGGCTTCCTTGATGCCGCCTGTCAGAGGGCTTTTGCAGCCGACGCTCAGGCGGTTGGCGTTGGAAAAATTGGTTCCGGCAAATGGCCCGGCGGAAAAGATCAACGGGTTGTCGGCAGACAGTGGATCAACCGTGGCGACGCCCATGTCCAGCAGGGTGCGGGCAATAAAATGCCGCCCTGCGCTGGCCAGGGCTTCACCGGCCATTTCGTCGGTGTCAATGGCCTGAGCGGCCAAATTGATGTGCAGATATTTACGCGTGGTGGTCATGGCGGATTTGCTCAATCTATGCGGTCTTGTCCGGGGACGGTTGGGTAGCACATAGGTAGGCGTATCTCCATGTTTTTCAAGATCACGGGATCGGTCCGCATTAAGTGGCATGGCTTCATTCCCTCACGGCAATATCAATGACTTCATACAACACGTGGCGGATGTCACCATGGAACATGGGGGCAAAGTTGCTCAGATCGTCACGGGCGGTATATCTGACTTCGGACTCCAGGGCATTATCCAGATCATCACGTGTCTTGAATCCAAGTTCGAACGTCAACAGATAGGGCGGCTCTGCGTCGTTCCAGCGAACGCCCTTCAGATAACGCAGAGAAACAAGGCCGGGATATTTTGCCACCAGAGGCATATGAATATTCTCGATATGCTCATCAAAGGCGGTGCGTTTGTCATCCGGCACGGAGCCTAAGTAATGGGCGCACAATACAAACATTTATTTCCCGACTTTCGTTCAATTGGCCTCGATTTCGAAAACACCGTCCAATTCCACAGGTACGCCAAGCGGAAGAGAACTGACGCCAACACCGACGCGGGTGTGCTTTCCCGAATCGCCAAAAATATCGGCCATCATATCTGATGCCGCATTCATCACGCGCGGATGATCCAGGAAATCCGGGGTGCTGTTAAAGAACGCGTTGAGGCGAACAACCTGCCTGACCCGGTCGAGGTCTCCGCCACAGGCCGCTTTGACCTGGGACAGGACGTTGCGCGCACATAATCTGGTCGCGGCTTCACCATCTTCGATGCTGATATCGCCGCCGAGGCGTCCGGTATATTTAACTTTGCCGTCTTCCAGTGTGACTTGTCCGGCTACGACAATCAGGTTCCCGGTCACCACATATGGCAGATAACTTGCGACCGGCACCGGCGGTACCGGGATGGTAATTCCGAGTTCGGCAAGGCGTGCGTCAATTTTTCCAGCCATCGTATTCTCCTGAAAATTGGTTCATGGCGAACCAGCAGTTTCACTTCAGGTGAATATTTGAAGGAAAATCGATCAATTACACAAATTCAAAAATAGAATATATTTTTGAAGAATACTAATAAAACGGTGAATCATTCTATGAACTTAGGTGTCTTGCCGCGCAAGGCTTCCCATACCCGGCGTGCGCCGGGCGATAGTGGCTCATTACGTCTGCGGATGAGGCACAGTTTCCGTTTCACGACCGGGTGAGCCAAGGGCAGGAAAGCCAGATCAGAATTGGATGTCCCCGGCCTGGCGAGCTCTGGCAGGACCGTAATGCCAAGACCGACCCGAACCATTTCCAGCAATGTCACCATGACGAGTACTTCACCAGCCGTCCTGCCGAGGAAATTTTCGAGCTCCGGGACCCCTTTCAACGCTACAGGTATGCCTGTATCCGATGCCATGGTAAACACTCGTTCCGGATCGACGTCGTTCCACGATATGGGCGCACCCATTTTTGTCAGGGGATCATCGGTTCGGCAAACCACGCCGAAGCGATCCTGAGTCAGGGGGACATATTCAAGTTCCGGGTACTCGCCCCACCTGTTGGCGATACCGAAATCAACTTCGTTCTCGCGAACCTGGCGATGCAGTCCCCGTGCGTTGTCATCGCGGAGTACGATGCGGATGTCATCATGGGTTTCGCCGATGTGCGCGATAACATCTGGCAGCAAACGAATAGCCACCGACGGCAAGACAGCAATGCGGACTGTTCCGCCCAGCTGTGACGCGGACAAACGCATGGCGGCGATCATGCGATCGAATTCGTCAATGACATGTCGGGCGCTACTCAGGAATTTTTCACCATCGGCTGTGATCTGGACCTGCCGGGTCGTCCGGTTGAGCAGTCTCACTCCCAGGTCCTCTTCAAGCTGGCGTATGGTCACCGTCATGGATGATTGCGATAGCAGCAATTCTTCTGCGGCCCGGGAAAAGTTGCCGGTTTCAGCCACGGCGATGAACACCCGTAAATGGCGCAGGTTGACCGGTGATTTTTTAGTCACGAAATCACCTCATTATTGATGAATTTATAGCAATAATATCATTTATTTTTGAATTTAACAAATTGCGAAAATTCGTGTCACATGTCTTGTAGAGTCATTCCAGGAGTACTGAGGGAGATGTTTTAATGGCTGATATGGGAATCGAATTTTCGGGCATTCATTTGAAAAACCCGATCATTGTGGCCTCGGCTGAACCGAGCAACAGCGTGGAAAACATCAAGCAATGCATCGATTTCGGCGCCGGAGCGGTCATCACCAAGACCATCGGCGACATTCCCGGCATGCAGAAACTGACCCAGAATTCGAAGTACGCCATCCTCAATGATCAGGGCCGTATTATCAAAGGCAAGGTGCCGCGTTCCTTTGTTTTCTATTCCCGCTCCGGATACATCAGCGAACAGGCCGAGGACTGGATTTCTATCCTGAAGGAGACTCAGGTCTATGCCGAAGAACATGGTTCGGCCATTATCGCCAACATTGCGTCGGGCACCTTGGAGGGTTGGATAGAACTCGCAAAAATGTGCGAAGGCTGCGGCGTCCCCATGCTCGAGGTCAATTACCAGTGTCCTCATCCCGCAGGCATGGGCGATGATGCCGACGGTATCTGGATCGCCCAGGATCCGGGTGTCGCCGCCGAGGTAACGCGGCGGATCGTCGAAGCAGTTGATATCCCGGTCATGGTTAAATTGTCGCCGGAAACAAACCGCCTTACCGAAGTTGCAAGAAGTGTCATTGATGCCGGGGCAGCCAGCGTGGCCGTCAATTCCCGTTTCGTCGGTTTTGCTGTCGACATTGAAAAGGCCGAGCCGTACATCGGTGGTCCAGCCGGTGTGGGAGGGCCGTGGGTCAAGTACATCACCCAGCGCTGGGTCAATGAAATCTATAGTAAAACCGGTTGTCAGATTTCTGGTTCCAACGGCATCTTTGACTGGCGCGACGCCATTGAATTCATCATGAGCGGGGCGCGTGTCATGCAGGTTGGCTCCGTTCTGATGCTGAAGGGCATCGAATGGCTACCCAAGGTCATCAGTGGTATGGAGAAGTTTCTCGATGATCATGGCTATCCAGACGTGGAATCAATTCATGGAATTGCGTCAAAAAAAGCACTCATGACTCCGGCTGAAATGTTCGCCATGGAACCACTTTACTGTGAGATCGATAGCGACAAGTGCCAGTTTCCGAAGTGCAACATTTGCATCCGCATGTGTTTTTATGACTCGCTGCATTTCGGCGAACAGAACGTTCTGACAACGCCTGATACATGCATCGGATGCGAGCTATGCAGCAACGTCTGTCCGTTTGATGCGATTTCCATGCAACCGAAATCACAATTGCAAACGCCTGCATTTGCTGCTGGTTGAGACAGAATTCAATTGATATCGATAATCCGTATGCTCAGGTTGACATCGATATTCATACATAACCATCATGGCTGGCCTATAATATCTTGCGCGGTACGCTTCGATCCTGACCATTGGGAAAACGCCTGATGACGGCGCTGGCAGTGTATTTTTCCGAGGTTAATCCCGATATTGAATCCAACGTGCGTGTGTACTACATTGCGTTTGAAATCAGCTATTTAAGCGCTGCAAAACTATACCGTCAGATATAATGGCGGACGTTGCTTTTGAGGAACAGGGGTACCCTATCCGAGCTTTGAAAAAGGTATCACGTTCATGCAGAAATATGAGGTTGGCATCTACAACCAGACAGTCCGCGACCTTCTCGCCGAAGATGAGCACCATCGCCATCTGGACGACAAGTGGGCGGATGTTTATTATTTCGAGGTTAAGGCAGCCTCAGCCGATGCTGCGCGTGCTAAAATGGCATCATCCCATCCGGCTAGCCAAGGGTACGTTATCGAAAGCGTGGAAGAGGTCGTTGATAACTTCGATTAAGGCGCTGTCAGTCGCCACATGTGCCCGTACACAGCTTTCATCGCTCCGGTTTCTTGTATTAATCGGCATTAATCGAACGCCGGTATCGATTTGCTGATTATTCACACCTGTCTGGGGGATCGGAGTCCAAAATAACCGACGATACCGATACCAGTGAACCCGGCGATGGTTAACGTCAGCGGCCAGGCCGAGCCATCATGGAAGCTGCCCACCAACAAACCAGCCAGACTTGCCGCCGCCAGTTGGAGAGAACCAACGAGGCCTGCTGCTGCACCATTGGACCCGTTTCCGGTGCCATCGAGCAGGCACGTCGGGCCGCTCGCCAGGATTAATCCAATTCCGAACGATAAAAATGTCATGCCGGACAGAATGGCCGCGAGGCTCTCCTTGTACGCCAACAGAGGTGCGACCAGAACCACGCTGCCAAGGAAGGCAAAGAAAAGCGCCATCTGCACCAGGCGATCCGCGGCTATCCGGGCGGCCATGCGTGTGACCGTCAGGCCGCCCAGAATGAACGCGATAACCAGAACACCATAATAGAGTCCGTAATCCTGTGTTGCGATACCGAAGCGGTCTATGAGCAAAAACGGACCATCGGTGACAAAGGCGAAAAAGGAGCCAAACATCATGGCGAGGGGAAGCAAATACCGAAGGTAGGCGGGCCGTCTGAGAAGAGTGAGATAGCTGTGGGCGATTTTCCCGGGGTGGATCGCGCCGTGGTCCCTTTTCCCGGTTTCGGGCAAAAACCGGTACACCAAAAGAAAGGCTACAGCGGCCAACACGGCAAGCAACACAAAATTCACGCGCCACCCTGCCAGCACATGGATATACCCCCCGACAACCGGACCAATGGCCGGCGTGACCCCAACGGCCATCCCATAGTAACCCATGATCCGTACGGCGTTATTTCTATCGAACAGATCACGAATGATCAAAATAACCACCACCGAGGGGACGCTGGCAAACAGGCCCTGAACAACCCGGCCAACCAGAAGACCACCAATCGTCAGGGCGGTAGCGCAGATCAGGCTGGCGACGAGGAAACCTGTCATGCCGATCAGGAGTAACCGGCGTCGACCGAAGCGGTCGGCCAGGGGACCGTGGAACAACTGGGCAATGGCATAGGCGGCGAGATTGAGGCTGACGGTCAGTTGTACGATTTCGATATCGCTGGCCAACAGGCGCGGCAGATGAGGCAGGCTCGGCGTATAGAGATCGGTCGAGAGAATGCTGACGCTGGTGCATGCCACCAGCACGGCGGGGACAACCCAGGCTGTGTGCTTCGAAGGCTCATAGCTCGAACGCGGCACATTCGTCTCCTGACCAGAATTTTCTGAATGACGAAAAACGAGCGCAGAGACTGACGGTTTTCCGCTATAGTTGCAACTCAAGAATAAGTGTTATTCGCGCAAAAGTAGCGAGTCTGCAGCACCACTCATATCCGGAACTATCGCAGTATTCAGATCAGGAGTCGGTTTTGAGGGCGTTTACCGCTTCTTGCAGCAAGAGGAAGGCGTCGTTACATTTCTCACCGGAAAAATCGTTAAATTTTCCGTCTTCCGAGCATGGGCAAAATACCTTTACGTACTCTTCCAAGTCTTCCTTGATGCGGGTGAGGTGGTCGATTTGTTTTATCATACCATGAGGCTATTTGCAGACGGCAAGAGGTGTCAACACTGTTCTGTCGTGGCTCTGGGGCGATGAAACGATCGCGCTGCTTATTATCGTTGGTTCAGCCTACACGTTTCATGCCGCGCGCGTTGCGCGGGTCGTCCTCGTCAAACAATTCCATGAGATTTTGCATCATGGTGCCGCCCAGTTCCTCGGCATCGATGAGGGTAACGGCGCGCCGGTAATAACGCGTTACGTCATGGCCAATGCCGATAGCGGTCAACTCGATAGATGACCGGGTTTCAATCCACTCAATCACATCGCGCAGGTGTTTTTCCAGATAGTTGCCCGGGTTGGCGGAAAGGGTCGCGTCATCCACCGGTGCGCCATCGGAAATCACCATGAGGATCCGGCGCTGTTCCGGTCGACCGAGCAGCCGGTTGTGCGCCCATAACAGGGCTTCGCCATCAATGTTTTCCTTGAGCAGGCCTTCGCGCAACATGAGACCCAGATTACTTCGCGCGCGCCGCCATGGCGTGTCCGCGGATTTATAGATGATATGGCGCAGATCGTTCAGGCGCCCCGGGTTCTTGGGCTTGCCATCGCTGACCCATTTTTCCCGTGATGATCCCCCCTTCCAGGACCGCGTGGTGAAGCCGAGGACTTCCACTTTCACGCCGCAGCGTTCCAGCGTTCGCGCCAGTATATCGGCGCTCATGGCCGCCACGGTGATGGGGCGTCCTCGCATGGAGCCCGAATTGTCGATGAGCAGGGTGACAATGGTGTCGCGGAAGTCGGTCTCGGATTCCTGCTTGAAGGACAGTGGGTGCATGGGGTCAATGACCACGCGCGACAGGCGTCCGGCGTCGAGGATGCCTTCCTCCAGATCGAAATGCCAGGAACGCTGCTGTTTGGCCATGAGGTTGCGCTGTAACCGGTTGGCCAGTTTGGAAACCATGCCTTGCAGGTGGGATAGCTGTTGGTCGAGTTGGTGGCGAAGCCGCGCCAGTTCTTCCGGGTCGCACAGGGCTTCCGCACCGATCACTTCATCGAAGTGCATGGTGAAAGGGTGATAGGCGGTCGATGCCGATTGATCGTCAGCCCAGTTTCGCTGCCATTGGGTTGGTCCGGCCGGGTCTTCTTCACCTTCACCGGGCATCATCTCGTCTTCGCCGGAGTCCGCCATGCCTTCGGCCTCCTCGTCGGCTTCACCCATGGCGCTTTCTGTCGAGGCAGCACTTTCGGCTTCAGACTCACCGCTATCGCTGTCCATATCGTCGCCGCCGCTGGGATCTTCATCAGCCTCGTCATCGGCATTGTCGTCAGAGTCCATTTCGTCAGTGGAATCGACGAGTTCCATGTCCTGAAGCATATGCATGACCCGATCGCCAAAGATGCGCTGATCGCTCATAATATCTTTCAGATCATCGAGCTGATGGCCTATCTTGTCATCCAGCCAGTCTTTCCACAGCGCGCACAGCTCCTTGCCGGCATCCGGAATGGCCTGGCCACCGCATTTTTCGCGGATCAGCAACCCCAGAACATCACCCAGCATTTCGTCGCGGCGCTGGTCGACACTGGCGTATCCCTTGGCCCGACAGCGCTCATCCGTCAGGACGGCCAGATTGTCGGCAACGCCTCTCAGATGCTGGGCGCCAAGGCTCTCACAACGCGCCTGCTCGACCGCTTCAAACACGGATCGCGCCTCGGGCGAGGCGGGCATGCGTTTGCGGTGGAGGGCTTCGTCGTGGTGGTGAAGCCGCATGGCGAGGGCATCGGACATACCACGATAACGGGCGATGCCGTCGGCGGTGATCTGGTGCGGTGGAACCGGCAGGTGCGCCGTGTCGCCGGATACGCCAGCCGACCCTTGAGCAAACGAGACCTCGGTCTCGGGTTTGCCCGACAATGCCTTCAGCGTCGCTGCGGTGGTCCGTTTCAACAGTTCCGACGGTTGTTCCGGCTGGCTCACGATCTCTACACCTTCGCCGATATCAGTGGTTCTGCCACTAGCTCAATGCGATATTGCCCACGGATTCCGGCAATTCCTCGCCGAAACAGCGCTGATAGTATTCGGCGATCAACGGACGTTCGTGTTCATCACATTTGTTGAGGAATGTAACACGGAAGGCAAAGCCCCGATCACTGAAAATCTCAGCGTTCTCCGCCCACGTGATCACTGTTCGGGGCGACATGACCGTGGAGATATCGCCGGACATGAAACCGTTGCGGGTCAAATTTGCCAGCTCGACCATGTCGCGGATATCCTTGCGGCCCTTGTCCGTATCGAAATCAGGAACCTTGGATAGAACAATGTTTTCCTCGTCCTCGCTGGAGAGATAGTTCAGCGTGGTGACGATATTCCAGCGGTCCATCTGGCCCTGGTTGATCTGCTGGGTGCCGTGATACAGGCCCGTGGTGTCGCCCAAGCCAACGGTGTTGGTGGTGGAAAACAGACGGAAGTACGGATGCGGGCGCATCACGCGGTTTTGATCCAGCAGGGTCAACTTGCCCTCAACCTCGAGAATACGCTGGATCACAAACATCACGTCTGGCCGACCGGCATCGTATTCATCAAATACCAGCGCCGTCGGATGCTGCAACGCCCATGGCAGGATACCTTCGCGGAACTCGGTTACCTGTTTGCCGTCACGCAAGACAATGGCGTCCTTGCCGACCAGATCGATACGGCTGATGTGGCTATCCAGATTAATGCGGATACATGGCCAGTTCAGGCGTGCCGCCACCTGTTCAATATGAGTGGATTTACCCGTGCCGTGGTAGCCCTGGACCATGACACGGCGGTTGTGGCCGAACCCGGCGAGGATGGCCATGGTCGTGTCATGGTCAAAACGGTAGGCCGGATCAATGTCGGGTACATGGCCTTCCGCTTCGCTGAAAGCGGGAACCTCCATGTCGCTGTCGAGACCAAAAGTCTGGCGAACGGAAATCTTGATATCCGGTGCATCAAACGGAAATGCCTGTTCGGCGTCGGGTGTGGTCTGTGCGGTCATGGCCTGGAAATCCAGATTTGTTTGATCGATAAGGCGAATGTCGGGCTATGGGGTAAGACCAAAACATGAGCGCGTCAAGGTCCACAATGTCATGATGACATCTTGTCGGCCCACTTGTGATCAGGCATTTAGGGCCGTACGAAGTACGGAATAGGCCTGGTTAATCATCTTCAGGCGTTCCTCGGATTCTTTTGCCCCCTCGTTGGCATCAGGGTGGTGCTCCTTGACCAGCGACTTATAGCGGCTTTTCACATCATCCACGCTTACCGGGTATTCGAGCTCAAGGGTTTTGTAGGCACGTTCTTCCTCGGCATTGATAGGCGGACGTACCGGTGTATCGTCGCCGCACTGGTCATTTTTTTTCTGCCCGCTGGCCCCATTTCCACCGGTTCCACCATTTGTGAACAAATCAAACGGATCATTCGCCCTATCGAAAGAATCCGGGCCCAATTGCGTGCCAAGCTGCCAGGTGGGCCGATTCCACACTGTATCGCGGCGAACATCCTCTTCGACCTCGCCTTCGCTCATGCCATCGTAGTAGTTCCACGATTTATTGTATTCGCGCACATGACCGAGGCAGAACCAGCGGAAGGTATTAAGCTCATCACGCGAACGCGGTGCACGATACTCGCCCGCATCGGCACAGTTTGGCCACTCGCACGGGCGTTCATGCGCATCGGCCGGATTGTCTTCCGTGCCGGGGAGGGGTATAGCAACTCGTGATTTGCGCTTTGTGGACATATCTGAACTATGGTCGGTCTCATGGTGTGCTTCAAGGGTGATCAATAATAATCGCTGTCGTATGTCAGATGAAGCGTGACGTGATGGGTGTCACAGCATACACCCATAAGCGATGATAGGTGTGTTAAGGATCAGGGATGAAACAAATTGTCGCCGAACGCATCCAGGCGTTACTACAGGAAGCGTTTTCACCAACGCATCTGGAGGTAATTGACGAATCAGCGCATCATGCGGGGCATGCTGGCGCTACGCCGGGTGGTGAAAGCCATTTCCGTGTTATCGTCATTTCAGAACGATTTGCCGACACGGGCAGAGTTCAACGCCAGCGGCTGGTGTACAGCGCACTGGATGAGGTAATTAAAGACGGAGTCCATGCATTGTCCATGGTAACGTCAACGCCTGAGGAATATGTTGGTGACTGAAGCCAACAGGGTAGATGAAGACCATTGCGTTTGGTTGAAAAGGACGGAATAGGGGTATTCATTTGCAGGATCACGTTAAGCAACCAGCGAGCGTTTCTTGTTGGGTTCCGCAAATGAATAAAACATAGTCAGTTTATGGGGTGCCTGATTGATGGGGTAGTGCATCGGGCACTGAAAACCAGGAAAGAACACATACCATGCAAGGAAATCTTGTTAGCCGCAACGTAACAATCTCGGGTCACCGGACGAGTATACGCCTGGAACAGGCCACCTGGGATGCACTCGATCAGATATGTTCCATCGAAAATAAAACAATCCACGAACTTTGTTCTCTCGTCGAGAAATTCCGCCATGGTTCCAGTCGAACATCACTGGTGCGGGCGTTTATTGTCACTTATTTCCGGGCCGCCGCGAATACTGTCGGGAAACTGGAGAGCGGCAAGGTTCCATCTGTGCTGGAAATGACGGCAGGCAGCATGTCGCGATAAGGCCGGATGATTTTTTAGCTCA
>JAJFIE010000165.1 GCA_021775275.1 Rhodospirillales bacterium
GGTCCTTAACCAGGGCTTTTTCCGGCACCGGATAAATCTGCTCGACCCGCATCAGATAGACATCCTTGATGCCGCGTTTGTTGCGTTCTTCTTCCAGGTCGTAATAGACCTTGCCCGTGCACAGGACCACGCGCTTGATACGGTTATCAGCAACCAGTCTACCTTCCAGTTGCGCTTCATCCCACAGCACCCGGTGGAACGAGGTTTCCCCGGCCATTTCATCGAGTGTCGATACGCAGCGCTTGTGACGCAACAGGGATTTGGGCGTCATCAGGATCAGGGGTTTGCGGAAGTCGCGCACCAGTTGACGCCGCAGCACATGGAAATAGTTGGACGGTGTGGAGCAATAGCACACTTTCATATTGTCTTCGGCGCAAAGCTGAAGGTAACGTTCCAGCCGAGCCGAGCTGTGCTCCGGTCCCTGGCCTTCAAACCCGTGCGGCAACAACATGACCAGTCCCGACATGCGCAGCCACTTGGACTCACCTGATGAAATAAACTGGTCAATGATCACCTGGGCGCCGTTGGCGAAATCACCGAACTGGGCCTCCCAGATAACCAGCATCTGCGGTTCGGCAAGGGAATAGCCGTATTCAAACCCAAGCACGCCGGCCTCTGACAACGGGCTGTCGATCACCTCGAAAGGCGCCTGACCAAAGCGAATGTTGTTGAGGGGTACATGTTTTTCGTCGGTTTCCTGATCCGTCAACACTGAATGGCGTTGGGAAAAAGTGCCGCGACCACAATCCTGACCGGACAGGCGTACGGGGTGACCGTCCATCAGCAGTGTGCCATAGGCCAGGGCCTCAGCCGTCGCCCAGTCGATGCCTTCACCGCTCTCGATCATGCGTTGCTTGGTGGCAAGCTGGCGAATGATTTTGGAATGCGGGTTGAAATTGTCGGGAACACGGCTCAACGCGTTGCCCACTTCCTTCAACCGGTCCAGCGGAACGGCTGTGTTGCCGCGGCGTGCATCACCATAGGCCACGGTCATCCCTTCCCATGATCCTTCGAGCCAGTCGGCCTTGTTGGTCTTGTAGGAGGCGGACGCATCATAGGCGGCATCAAGGGTGCCCTGCACATCAAGCTGGATGCCACGAACGTCCTCATCGGTTATCACGCCCTCCTGCACCAGCTTCTTGGCGAAAAGCTGGCGCGTGGTCGGATGTTCGGCAATTTTTTTGTACATCCGGGGCTGCGTGAACATGGGTTCATCGCCCTCGTTATGGCCATGACGGCGATAACAGATCATGTCCACCACCACATCTTTTTTGAACTTCTGGCGGTACTCAATGGCAATCCGGGCGCAGTGGACGACGGCTTCCGGATCATCGGCGTTTACATGGAAGATAGGCGCGCCGACGATCTTGCCGACGTCTGAACAATAGGGTGACGAGCGCGAGAAACGCGGCGAGGTGGTAAAGCCGATCTGGTTGTTGATGACCCAGTGAATGGTGCCGCCGGTCTTGTAGCCATAGAGATGTGACAGATCCAGAGTTTCCGCCACAAGTCCCTGACCGGAAAATGCCGCATCACCGTGCAACAGCAGGCCGATAACCTTTTCCCGTTCGGTGTCATTCTTCTGGCGTTGCTTGGCGCGAACCTTCCCCAGCACCACCGTGTTGACGCATTCCAGATGTGATGGATTGGCGGTCAGCGACAGATGCACGGACCGCCCGTCGAAGACCCGGTCCGATGACGTGCCCAAATGATACTTAACGTCACCGGATCCCTGAACATCGTCAGGTTGCGTCACATTCCCCTGGAATTCGGAAAAGATTGCCTGAAACGGCTTTGACATGACATTGGCGAGAACATTCAGACGACCCCGATGGGCCATGCCGAAGACGATTTCCTCGATACCAAGCTGGCCGCCCCGTTTGATGATCTGTTCGATGCCGGGGACCAAACTCTCACCGCCATCAAGTCCGAAGCGTTTGGTGCCGGTGAATTTCTTGTCCAGATAATGCTCAAACCCTTCCGTCTCGCTGAGACGCTGAAGGATAGCGATTTTCCCTTTATCGGTGAAATGCGTCTGATTCTGGATGCTTTCCATGCGTTCCTGCAACCAGGATTTCTCGGCCGGATCCTGGATATGCATATATTCCATGCCAATGGAACCGCAGTAGGTGCGTTCGACAATGGCGATAATTTCACGCAAGGTGGCGCTTTCCAGCCCCAGCACGTAATTGATAAAAATCTCGCGATCCAGGTCCTTGTCGGCGAACCCGTAGGTGGCCGGGTCGAGTTCGGCATGATATTTCGGCTCTTCCAGACCCAGGGGATCCAGGTCGGCATGCAGATGCCCGCGGACGCGATAGGCGCGGATCAGCATCAGCGTACGAATAGAATCCAGTGTCGCCTCGCGAACTTTGGCGCTGCTGCTGACGGGTGCAGCCATCATCTGCTGGAAGCCCATCTGGGCCTGCTGGACAGATGCGGACATCTGTTCGGAAAGCGGTGTCAGACTGTCTTCGCCGACCACACGCGCCTTGGATGGCGACCAGCTTGCGCCACGTTGTTCGCTGTTCAGCACCTTCGCCTCGTCTTCCAGATCGACGAAGAATTGCTGCCAGCGCATGTCAACGGAACCCGGATCGTCCAGATACCGTTCATACAGTTGCGCGATGTAAACCTGGTTGCCAGCGTACAGAAATGCCGTTGGGTCAGTTACTGTCATGAGTTTTTCGAGCGCCGGTTGGCGACACTCGCCCCTTATGAAATACACTCATGTGCGTAAGTTAAGGGTAAATACCTAAAACTAAAAGGTTTTCGTTCAAAAAAGCCAAAGAAAAAACCGGAGAGTCGGCTCCGGCTTTTCTATCGTTTCAATAGTGAAGCGTTGAGGTTATCCACCCATCGCCTTTACCATCGTTGTGCCGATGGAGGCGGGGGAGTCGGTGACATGAATTCCGACGGATTTCATGGCTTCGATCTTTTCCGGCGCACCACCTTTGCCGCCGGAAATAATGGCGCCAGCGTGGCCCATTCGGCGACCCGGAGGGGCGGTCAGGCCGGCGATGAATCCGACAACCGGCTTTTTGGTGCCGGATGCCCTGATCACGTCTGCGCCGTCTTCTTCGGCCGATCCGCCAATTTCACCAATCATGACGATGGCTTCGGTTTCATCGTCTTCGATAAACATGGTCAGGCAGTCAACGAAGTTGGTGCCGTTGACCGGATCACCACCAATACCGATGCAGGTGCTCTGGCCCAGGCCCGCCGCCGTGGTTTGCGCCACGGCTTCATAGGTCAGAGTGCCTGAGCGTGACACAATGCCAACTTTGCCGGGTTGGTGAATATGGCCGGGCATAATACCGATCTTGCATTTTTCCGGGGTGATAATACCGGGACAGTTGGGGCCGATCAGCCGTGTGCTCGAGTTTTCCAGGGCGCGTTTGACCCGCACCATGTCGAGGACGGGTATGCCCTCGGTAATGCAGACGACCAGCTCTACATCTGCATCGATAGCTTCCAGAATTGCATCGGCCGCGAAAGGCGGCGGAACATAGATGACGGAAGCATTGGCTTCGGTCTTGGCCACAGCATCGGCGACAGTGTCGAACACTGGCAGGTCCAGATGTCTGGAGCCACCTTTGCCGGGTGTCACGCCGCCAACCATTTTGGTGCCATAGGCGATGGCCTGTTCCGAGTGGAACGTGCCTTGAGCGCCGGTGAAGCCCTGACAGATGACGCGTGTGTTTTGGTCAACGAGTACGGCCATCAGTTTGCCTCCTTCACCGCTTTGACAATCTTCTTGGCGGCGTCGCCAAGATCATCGCCGGAAATAATTGGCAACCCGGAGTCGGCGAGGATTTGCTTGCCCTGTTCCACGTTGGTGCCTTCCAGACGGACCACCAGCGGTACGTTCAGACTGACTTCCCGCGCCGCCGCGACAACGCCTTCGGCAATAACATCACAACGCATGATGCCACCGAAGATATTGACCAGAATGCCTTCCACATTGGGATCCGACAGTATGATCTTGAATGCCGTGGTGACACGTTCCTTGGTCGCGCCGCCACCAACATCGAGGAAGTTTGCCGGGTCACCGCCGTACAGTTTGATGATATCCATGGTGCCCATGGCCAGACCGGCGCCATTCACCATGCAGCCGATGTTGCCATCCAGCTTGATGTAGTTCAGTTCGTGCTGGGCGGCTTCGGTCTCCATGGGGTCTTCTTCGTCTTCATCGCGCAATTCCATCACATCCTTGTGGCGGTAGAGCGCGTTATCGTCGAAATTCACCTTGGCATCGAGCGCGACCACGTCGCCAGCGCCCGTGATCACCAGAGGGTTGATTTCAACAATGGAGCAATCCAGCTCGGTGAAAGCCTTGTACATGGCGAGCATGAATTTGACGGCCGAGCCCACCTGCTTGCCTTCAAGACCCAGGCCAAACGCCAGCTTGCGGGCATGAAAGGGCAGCATGCCGGTCGCCGGATCAATGGACACCTTGAGAATTTTCTCAGGCGTTGCATGGGCGACTTCCTCAATTTCCATACCGCCTTCGGTCGAGGCCATCATGGTCAGACGGGATGTTTCGCGGTCCAGCAACATACCGAGGTAGAGTTCGCGTGCGATATCACAACCGTCTTCTATATAGAGCCGTTTGACTTCCTTGCCTTGCGCGCCGGTCTGTTTGGTAACCAGAACATGGCCGAGCATTTCCGAGGCGCTTGCCCGCACATCGTCGATGGATTTTACAACCCTGACCCCACCGGCGCCGTCCGGGTTGTCCTTGAACCGTCCCGCGCCTCGCCCACCGGCATGGATCTGGGATTTTACAACGTATACCGGGCCGCCAAGTTCCTCGGCGGCCTTAACGGCCTCATCGACCGTATAGGCGACACTGCCGTTCAGGACAGTGACACCATATCTGGAAAGCAGTTCTTTCCCTTGATATTCGTGAATATTCATTTCTACCTCGTCTCCCACAAGGCCGGAACAGTACCTGTGACTGCCCGGCCATTGATAGCCCTATTTCTTTTTTGCAGGCGCCGCTTTTTTCCTGCGTGCCGGAGCGGCTGGCTTTTTCCCGGCCTTGTTCATCATGCT
>JAJFIE010000166.1 GCA_021775275.1 Rhodospirillales bacterium
TTGTCGTTTTGCGCGGCGGCGCCGCTTCCGCTGGTGGAAATGTCGGCGCGATATCGTCATCAACATCCCGCACCGGCAGGCTGAGCGTACTGACGCCGCAATGGACACGCAGCGTCACGGGTTCGGGCGACGGCCAGATCATCGGCCAGTAGGCGGTCGAGATGGCCAGCCTGATACGGTGGCCCGGCGGGAAGGCATAGGCGACATCGTCCAGTTGGACCCGCACCTGATACGTCTCGCCCGGGGTCAGGGCGCCCGGCGTCTCGTGGCTTTCCCGGTGGCATAAATTCAGCACGGTCCATGTCACCCGGGTCGAGCTGCCATCGGGCGCGACATCGCACAAACGCACGGCGATATTTGCCTGCGGGCGGTCGGCCTGTAATTCCAGTTCCAGAACGGCCGCACCGAAAATCTCTTTCCGGGCATCCAGCGGCGCGCTGTCCCAGACCAGCGATCCCGCATCATCCGCCCGCTGGTCGCCCGGCATTTCGGGACCGAGCCAGATGACACAGAATTCGCCCCCGGCCATGCCGGTATCCTGCGGGGAACAGACGGAGCGCTCTCCGGCGTCTTCAGCGCTGTCTCGTAACCCGTGCATGCCCAGTGTAAGGGTTTCCGCCTCGATCCGGTTGCTGGGCCAGGTTTCTTCGGATATCCACCGTCCGTCCCGTTGTGCATAGAAAGACCGGGGCCGCACACTGTCCATCATGTAGGCGCGGTAGAGCGGATCATCCATCACCCCGGTATCTCGCCCCTTCAGCCAGTGATCCCACCAGCGCAGGGCCTCCTGCAAAAACCCGATGCGAGGTTCCGGCACGGCAAAATGCGGATACTTGTGGTACCACGGGCCGGTGATGCCCCGGCATGGCGCTAAAAGCCCTGCCAGCATGCGCGGGATGGTGTTGGAATAGGCATCGCCCCACCCGCCGACGGCCAGAACAGCGGCCGTGATCGTGGAAAAATTCTCGCACACGGAGCCGTGCTTCCAGTAGGCGTCGCGGTGCTGGTGCTTCAGCCAGACAGCGGCCAGGAACGGCTCGATCTCCAGCCGTTCGAGCCACATCTCCCGCCAGCGGTCACCCACCAGTTCGGGGTCGGGCGGCTTCGATGAATAGGCCAGCATGGTGCCACTCCAGCCCATGTTTTCGCCCAGCAGGCAGCCGCCCTTGTAGTGGATATCGTCGGCGTAGCGGTCATCGGTGGAACACAGCGTGATGACGGCCTTCAGGGCTTTCGGCGCTCGCGCCGCCACCTGAAGGCCGTTAAATCCACCCCAGGAAATACCCATCATGCCGACCGAGCCGTCACACCACGGCTGCGCCGTGATCCAGTCGATGATTTCCAGCGCATCATCCTGTTCCTGGGCGGCGTATTCGTCGAGCATGACGCCGTCCGATTCACCATTGCCCCGCATATCCACGCGGATGCAGACATAGCCGTGACCCGCCAGATAGGGATGGGTCAGGGCGTCGCGGGTGGCGGTGCCGTCACGCTTTCGATAGGGAAGGTATTCGAGAATCGCCGGAACAGGCGCAACCGGGGCGTCGTCGGGCATCCACATGCGGGCCGCCAGCCGGCAACCATCGCCAAGCGGAATCCAGGCGTTTTCGATTTCCCGAACGATGTTCGGAAACTGGCCGACTGTCTGCATGGATCAACTCTCGAATCTGGTTCCGGCGGATGCCGCCATTGCTTTCTGGAACGCCAATCGTGCGATGGCGGTATCCTGTGCGCCGGTGCCGGTCAGGTCACACACGGTGATGTCATCCGCGCCGCGCCGCGCTTGCGTCTCACCGGTGATCAGCTGCCCCAGTTCCGTGACCGCTACATCCGGCGGAACGGCGCCTGCCTCAATAGCGTGGTGCAATTCACCAAGCAGCGCGCTCTGCGCCCGCGTATCACAAACGAACGCGTCACAGGCGCCGATGATGGCGGGATCCAGCTCGTTCTTGTGCCCGGCGTCGGACCCCATGGCGGTGATATGCAGTCCGGGATGCAGCCAGTCGGCATTAATAAGCGGCTCGCTCGCCGGGGTCGTGGTGACAACAACCATACTGCCGCGCACCACATCACGCGGGTGCTCGCAGGCCGTGGCCGCAACACCCAAGGCAGACGAAAGATCGGTTGCGCATTGTTCGGCTTTCATCCGGTCCCGGCCCCAGACCAGCACGCGGGAAAAATCCCTGACCAGCCGGAGCGCCTCAATCTGATAGCGCGCCTGACTGCCCGCGCCCAGAACGCCCACCGTCTCGACCTCGTCCCGCGCCAGATATCTGGATGCGATGGCGCCGGCCAACCCTGTGCGGACGTCGGTCAGATAACCATTATCCAGCAGCACCGCCTCGACCAGACCCGTATGGGCGCTGAACAAAACCATCAGTCCGTTGGTGCTGGAAAGGCCTTTACCAGGATTATCAAAAAAGCCGGGACTCATTTTTACAGCGAAACTGTCGAGGCCGGGAATGTACGCCGTTTTCACATCGATCTCGCCATGATGCTCTTCCACATCCAGCCGCAGGATAGGCGGCATCACCACGTGACCACCGGCGAGGGATTTGAAGGCGTCTTCCACGGCGGACAACGCTTCCGCATCCAGCGCCACACAGTCGCGCAATTCTTTTTCCGTGAGGATCAACATGTCAGCCATTCGCCCGCGCCTCCAGTTCCGCCGCAACAATATCGTGAAGTTTTCTGGTGTCCACGTTCCGACCGCTGACGATAACGGCGACAGGCCCTTCAAGGTCGCCCACCAATCCATTGAGCAACGCCGCGACCCCCACCGACCCGCCGCCTTCGACCACCAGACGTTCTTCCAGAAACAGGTGCGCCATGGCGGCGGCGATTTGCGCCTCGCTGACCAGAATGGTTTCGTCCAGATAGTCACGGCACAGATCGAACGTGAGTTTGTTATCCAGACCGATGCCGCCGCCCAGAGAATCGGCCAGCGTCGCCACCTCCTCCACCGGCACAGGTTTTCCCGCTTGCAGGCTTTCAATCATCGCCGGACCACGCTCCATGGAAACGCCGACAACCCGGATGCCGGGCGAAACGGATTTCAACGCCATGGCGATACCGCCCGCCAGCCCGCCACCGGATACCGGGATGATGACCGTTCGCACATCCGGCAGATCCTGCAACAGCTCAAGCCCGATGGTGCCCTGCCCGGCAGCCACATGGACGTCATCGAAAGGATGGACCTCGACCATGCCTTCTTCGTCGATCAACCGCCTGGCCTCAACCTCTGCATCGTCCTGGCTATTGCCGATGATTCTGACTTCGGCGCCGAGCGCCTTGATACCGGCGATCTTGTTTTCCGGCACCAGCGAGCCCATACAGATGATGGCGCGGACACCCAGTTTTTTGGCCGCCGCCGCCACACCACGGCCATGATTGCCCGTAGAAATCGCCACAACACCCCGGGCGCGTTCATCGTCCGTGAGGTTGAGCAACCTGTTCATCGCCCCCCTGATCTTGAACGCACCAATATCCTGCATGGTTTCAAGTTTCAGAAAAACAGATGTCCCGGTCAGGTCACCAAGGCTTTGAGACGGCGCCAACGGTGTATGGCGAACATGCTCCTGAATGGAGTCTTGCGCCTGATGGATATCTTGCAGGGTTATGCTTGTGGTTGTCATGAAATCTCCCTTAGTCTTGCTCCCATTCATGGACCATAGGGGCCTCGTATTCAATCTTGATTGTGAATTCCGAGAGGATGCTAAATGCCTGATGAAACGCCAATAACTTCCGCACACCCGGATGTGCCGGGTTCCATTCTGCCCACGACGGGCGGGCCGCAGGACGTGTTCTTCAATCGCAACCGGAAGGTAAAGGTGCCACTGCCCCTGATCGAGCGGGCCGAGGGCATTTACATGTGGGATACCCAAGGCAATCGCTATATAGACGTCTCGTCCGGCCCCATTGTCTCGAACATCGGTCACGGCGTGACCGCCGTCGGCGACGCCATGGCGCGGCAGGTCCGTCAGATGGATTTCGCCTATCCCCGCGTCGCCCGTAATCAACCCAACATGGATTTGACCGAGCGCGTTGCGCAGCTAGCCGGACCGGGATTTGAGCGCGTGTGCTTTGCGTCAGGCGGTTCCGAAGCCAACGAAATCGCCATCAAATTCCTGCGCCAGTACGCCATCGCCAACGGCCAGCCTTCGCGGCGCCACGTGATCACCTGCATGCCGTCCTATCATGGCGGAACTCTGGGCACGCTGGCGTGGAGCGGCGATGACGACATCGTCGAATTTCTCGATGGCATGATCGATGTGTCGCCAAAAATCCCCGCACCTGTCACCTACCGTCTGCCGGAAAATCATACGGTGGAAAGTTATGCCATGAGTTGCGCCGACGCCTTGCGGCAAACCATCAGGGAACTGGGCGCCGACACCGTTCTGGCCTTCATGATTGAGCCGGTGGGCGGTGTCGCGACGGGGTGCAATGTGCCTCATGACAGTTTTTTCCGGGAAATCCGCAAAATCTGCACCGAGAACGGCATCTATCTGATTTTCGATGAAGTCATGAGCGGTACCGGGCGCTCGGGCAAATTCCTGGCGGCCCATCACTGGCCCGACGCCCTGCCGGATATAGCCGTGCTCGCCAAGGGATTGGGGTCAGGATACGTGCCCCTGGCCGCCATGCTGGCGCCGGCGGCTATGGTGGATGCGCTGGCCGAAAAAACCGGCTTCGACTACTCCCACACCTATACCTCCAATCCGGTATGCTGTGCGGCAGGTTTGGCTGTTCTGGATTACACCACAGATAATGGCCTGATGGATAATGCGGCCAAAATGGGCGATTACCTGCGTGAAAAACTGAACGCCCTGAAAGACGCCTCGCGGCTTGTGGGGGATGTTCGTGGACTTGGCTTGCTCATGTCGGTGGAAATGGTTGCAGACAGGACAGAAAAAACATCGCTGCCTGCCGAGACCGAAGCCGCCGACCGTATCCGTATTCATGGTCTCGAAAACGGCCTGATCATCTATTCACGGCGCACCAGCGGCGGCCGGTTCGGTGACTGGTTCATTGTCGCCCCGCCATTGACCGT
>JAJFIE010000167.1 GCA_021775275.1 Rhodospirillales bacterium
TCACCAGCGATCTGACCGACGAGGATTTTGTGCTGTGTGAAATTGGCGGCACTGTCGGCGATATCGAAGGCCTGCCGTTCCTCGAAGCTATCCGGCAACTGGGAAACGAACTGGGCCGCGACCGCAGTATGTACATTCACCTGACCCTGCTGCCCTATATCCCCACGGCGGGTGAATTGAAGACCAAACCGACCCAGCACTCGGTCAAGGAACTGTTGAATGTGGGCATCAAGGCTGACCTGTTGTTGTGCCGCGCCGACCGCTCGTTGCCTGACAGCGAGCGTAAAAAGATTTCGCTGTTCTGCAATGTACGTGAAGAAGCCGTTATACCGGCGCTCGACGTAAAATCCATTTATCAGGTCCCCATCAGCTACCACGAAGAAGGGTTGGACCATGAGGTCTGCCGCCACTTCGGACTGGATGCACCGGAGCCTGACCTCACCCGCTGGTCTGAAATTGTCGAGCGCGCGCTCCGCCCGGAAGGTGAGGTCACCATCGCCGTGGTCGGCAAGTACACCGGCCTGCTGGACGCCTACAAATCATTGGCTGAAGCGCTAAGTCATGGCGGCATCGCCAATAATGTCAAAGTCAACATGAACTGGATCGAGTCGGAAATCTTCGACTCCGAAGATCCGGTTCCCCATCTCGACGGGGTTCACGGCATTCTGGTGCCCGGCGGCTTCGGTGAACGCGGTTCCGAAGGCAAGATCGCCGCCGCCGGTTTTGCCCGCGAACGTGGAGTCCCGTATTTCGGTATCTGTTTCGGTATGCAAATGGCGGTGATCGAAGCAGCCCGTAACATGGCAGGGATAACAAATGCAGGCTCAACCGAATTTGGCCCTACGCCGGAACCGCTGGTCGGGTTGATGACTGAATGGATGCGCGGTAACGATCTGGAGCAACGCAAACAGGACGGTGAAATGGGCGGCACCATGCGGCTTGGCGCTTATGCCTGCGCGCTAGGTGAAAACTCACGGGTGCGGGAAATATACAATGCCGAGGCTATTTCCGAACGCCACCGCCATCGCTACGAAGTCAATACCCGCTACCGTGAACAACTGGAAGAGGCCGGTCTCAGGTTCTCCGGTATGTCGCCCGACGGCTTGTTGCCGGAAATCGTCGAATTACCGGATCATCCCTGGTTTATCGGTGTGCAGTTCCATCCGGAACTCAAATCAAAACCGTTTGATCCCCATCCATTGTTCACATCATTCATTCAAGCCGCCGTCGAACAATCGCGTCTTGTCTAGGTCCTGAGTGTAGGAAGGCTTATGTCCGCCAATCATACTGTCACCATCGGCTCATTAAGTGTCGCCAATGACCGCCCGCTGACCTTGATCGCAGGCCCGTGTGCCATGGAAAACCGCGACCATGCGTTGTCAACGTCAACGACATTGAAACAGATGACGGATGACCTGGGTATTGGGCTGATCTATAAATCCTCGTTTGATAAGGCCAACCGCACCAGTGTCGATGGCCACCGGGGGGTCGGCATGGCTGCGGCCATGGATATTTTCGTTGAAATTCGCGAGACAGTGGGATGTCCTGTACTGACGGATGTGCATGAGCCTGGCCAGTGTGCCCAAGTGGCAAAGGCCGTCGATGTCCTGCAAATACCCGCTTATCTGTGCCGCCAGACCGATTTATTAATTGCCGCCGGAGAAACCGGCGCAGCCATTAACGTCAAGAAAGGTCAGTTCCTGGCGCCATGGGATATGGCCAATGTGGTCGCCAAAATTGAAAGCACGGGCAACAGAAACATCATGGTGTGCGAACGGGGTACGAGCTTCGGCTACAATACACTGGTCTCGGACATGCGCGCGCTCCCCGTACTGGCCCAGACCGGCTGTCCGGTGGTGTTCGACGCAACCCATTCAGTACAGCAGCCGGGTGGTCTCGGCGGGCGCTCAGGCGGGCAGCGCGAATTTGCGCCTGTGCTGGCTCGCGCCGCTATTTCCATCGGTGTCGCTGCCGTGTTCATGGAAACCCACGAAGATCCGGACAACGCGCCCAGCGACGGCCCCAACATGATCCCGCTTGATAAACTCCGAAGTGTGCTAGAAACCCTCATGGGCTTTGACAAATTGGCCAAATCGCAACCCGTTGATCTGGGTGCACTGTCTTAAGATTGGCGCTTTCATAAAAAACGCTCAGGAAAGGAACCACAATGACCGCAATCATCGACATTGTTGGCCGTGAAATTCTCGACAGCCGGGGCAACCCCACCGTGGAGGTGGATGTGGTACTCGAATCCGGTGGGCGCGGACGCGCGGCGGTGCCGTCGGGCGCCTCAACCGGTGCGCACGAAGCTGTAGAGCGTCGCGATGGTGATGCCAACCGGTATGGCGGCAAGGGCGTGCTGGGCGCGGTGGAAGCAGTGAACTCGGAAATCTTTGAGGCCCTGGCCGGAATGGATTCCGAAGGACAACTGCTGATCGATCAGACGTTAATCGAACTGGACGGCACGGAAAATAAAAGCCGCTTCGGCGCCAACGCCATTCTGGGCGTCAGTCTTGCGGTGGCCAAAGCCACAGCGGACGAGATGGATACGCCGCTGTACCGTTACATGGGCGGCGTGTTCGCCCGCACCCTGCCGGTTCCCATGATGAACATCATCAACGGTGGCGCGCATGCGGATAACCCCATCGATATCCAGGAATTCATGGTTATGCCGGTGGGCGCTGAGACCGTTGCCGAGGCCATTCGTGTCGGCGCGGAGATCTTCCAGTCGCTGAAAAAAGCGCTCAGTGATGCCGGACATAACACCAACGTGGGCGACGAGGGCGGCTTTGCGCCGTCGCTGGCCAGCACCACGGAAGCCATAGATTTTGTCATGAAAGCCATTGAGACTGCGGGCTACAATCCAGGTGACGATGTCATGCTGGCGCTTGACGCAGCATCCACCGAGTTCTTCAACAACGGTAAGTACGAGCTGGCGGGCGAGGGCAAAACGCTCGATTCCGACGGCATGGTCAAATACTACGAGGATCTGGTCAGCCGTTACCCTATCGCCTCTATCGAAGACGGCATGGCCGAAGATGATTGGGACGGATGGGCCGCACAGACAGCAGCTCTCGGAGATCGGATACAGCTGGTTGGTGATGATCTGTTCGTCACCAACCCGGTGCGTCTGCGTGATGGAATTGAGAAGGGCGTCGCCAACTCGATTCTGGTTAAAGTCAACCAGATCGGCACCTTGAGTGAAACTCTGGACGCCGTGGATATCGCGCACCGGGCGAACTATACCTCGGTTATCTCTCATCGTTCCGGTGAGACCGAAGATGCAACGATTGCCGACATCGCGGTTGCCACTAATTCGGGTCAAATCAAGACCGGATCGCTCAGCCGTTCCGACCGACTGGCAAAATATAATCAACTCATCCGCATCGAAGAAGAGCTTGGTTCCACTGCCCAATATGCGGGACGAACCGTCCTGCGGTAAATAAAATTGATCCGCCTGTCGCTCGCAGGACACTGGCATTAATCACAACATATGGGGCGGTATTCTGCCGACCCCACATCATCAAGCCACGCATCATCCGCACGCCCGTGACACGTGAGGTTTTGTCGACTCCAAGAGTTCAAGCCGGGCCTCTTCGGTAACGACTTCTTAATGTCTTCGACTCACTGTGAAGTCGGGTTTGGCCTAAACCGCATGTACAGAAGGTAATTGCGAAGGGCAATTTTTATGGGGTTGTTTTACGACATTCGCCTCCGGGTCCGACATATGATCGGGCCACTGATCGGCATCTGTTCCATCGCCTACTTCGGCTTTCATGTGGTGCATGGGGAACGTGGATTGCTGACCTACTGGCGGCTCAAACAGGTGATCGCGGAAACGCAACCGCTTCTCGAAGAAGCGCAGCTGCAACGCCAATTGCTGGAAAACCGCGTTGGCCTGTTGCGTCCCGACAACCTTGATCCCGACATGCTCGAAGAGCGTGCACGGGTGATGCTCAACTTCGGTTACGCCAACGACATAGTCATCCTTTTTGAGAAGGAGACGACACGATGATCACGCGGCAGCGATCCACCCGCGACCGCACGGGGCAGGACGGTTACAAGATTGTTATCCACGTTGGACGAGAAAGAGGCGGTATGGATGGCCGTGTCCGAGCGGCCCGTGAAATGGCGACCGTGGCAACGCGCCAACCGGGCTTCGTCGGGCTGGAAACTGAAAAACAGAGCGGCCGCATCGTCGCTTTCATCCTGCATTGGATAACATTGGAAGCCATCGATGAATGGCGGGCAAAAATTTACGATAGCGCGCTCCAGCGCTATGGTGCAGATGCCTGGCAGACATTCGTCGACATGGAAATGGAGCCCATGCCCGGCGCAAAACACCGTCTGCACGACAACGGCCCTGTCGCCGCCGCCCTGCACGGCGCCGCAGACAGGGTGCTCAACGGATTTTCTCAGGCGAAAAGCGCATAAGACTGATGTAGTTTGTGTCGATATCGGACACGTGAGCTTCAGCAATGTTGGACTTTTGGTCCGTAATTTATATTATAGAAAAAGTACCATAACGTTATTGGTGTTCGTACAAAATAATCTGCGCCATAAAATGGCGATGTCGTCTGGTCTAATTCATGCCAAGACAAGTAAAATCCAATTTTCGTCAAAAAGTGCAATCCAGAGTGGGGTTTGCCGGCTTAGGTTGCGTTTTCCTGATCGGTTTGTGGCTTACACTTTCGGTGGATGTGGCCGATGTGTATTTTTCCGGCCCAGAGGTCACCGATGAAACGACCTTAGATCCGGTTTCATCCGGTGATGACACTGGTGATCTTGCAACGTTCATCAGCCCTGCTCCTGATCGACTATCAGAATACCTCCCTCCTCGGTCTGACGATATCCGGTTCTTATCTGTATATGTCGTCACATATAGCCCTACCGGTCCTCCTCTCATCTGATTGTTCCGATGGCGCCAACCCAAGGCGAAATTGTCTGACAACCTGTGATTGTCGGTCGAGTTGTGCTTGGAAAATCCAAAATTGGATCAAACCGGTCGCCTTTTAAACTTATCAGAATGGGGTTGCGGGCGCGATTGCCGTCAAATCCGAGCAGATGAAATCTGGGTTGCTCCACAGCTCAAACACCTGTTCCTTGCCGACGGTGATTTACCGTAATAGAAAAATGAATCTGAAAATTGTATTCCTTATCACGAGTGTTTTGTTAGTAATTCTTTCTCTTGGAATGCTCATCCCTGCAATTTGGGACGGATTGGAGAATAATGAAGACTGGTACGCATTTGCAGGTTCGGCGCTGATTACCTGTTTTGCAGCAGTCTTGCTGGGCCTAAGCAGCCGTGGCGGACCAAAACGATTACACACTCGGGAGGCCTTTATTATGGTAACCTTGGTGTGGGTCGTCCTTGCATTGTTCGCATCTCTTCCTTTGATGCTGAGTGAACTCCATTTGTCGTTTACAGATGCATTTTTTGAAGCCATGTCGGGCCTCACAACGACCGGTTCCACAGTTATCATCGGACTCGACACCATGCCGCCCGGCCTCCATTTATGGCGCGGTATTCTGCAATGGTTAGGCGGGCTCGGGATTATCGTGATGGCGGTTGGCATTCTGCCGTTTTTACGCATCGGCGGAATGCAGTTATTCAAAATAGAAGCATTCGATACGGGCGGAAAAGAACTCCCGCGCGCAGCGAGCATATCAGGCGCTATCACCCTGACGTATATAATCTTTACTGTGATTTTTGGGGTAGCCCTTCATTTGGCGGGAATGACATGGCTCGAGTCCGCTGTCCACGCAATGAGCACAATTGCCACCGGTGGGTACTCGACCTCGGATACTTCCATTGGACACTTTAACAGCCCGATAATCGAATTCATCATCATGTGCGGAATGCTCATAGGCGGGATACCATTCCTGCTTTTCGTCAAAGCATTCCGGGGCAACCCCCGTTTTCTGTTCATCGATAGTCAGGTGCGTTGGTATTTGATAATTCTGATGGGTTCTATACTCCTGCTGAGTATGTGGTTGGCGATTTCACGTGAATTTTCAGTTATTCAGGCCATGCGCGCTGCGAGTTTTTCGGTCATTTCCATTATGACTGGCACGGGCTTCGCCGTTGGAGATTACATGACCTGGGGTTCGTTCCCGATCGGCCTTCTGTTCATGCTGACATTCGTTGGTGGATGCGCCGGGTCGACTGCATGCGGCATAAAAATTTTCCGATTCCAGATACTGTTTAAAGCTATGCAATCAACGTTCAATAAACTGATCCACCCTCATGGTATCTTTGTGCCCCGATACAATGGGGTTCCTATCACCGAGGACGTCGTTTTATCTGTGCTTGGGTTCTTCTTCCTTTTTGTTTTCATATTCGCCGTTCTTTCACTTTTGCTTGTTGCTGCCGGATGTGATTTTGTCACCGCAATATCGAGCGCTGCGACGGCAATCTCTAACGTCGGCCCGGGTCTGGGACATATCGTTGGCCCGTCCGGTTCCTTCCAACGCATACCCGAAACGGCCAAGTGGTTGCTGGCGGGTG
>JAJFIE010000168.1 GCA_021775275.1 Rhodospirillales bacterium
CCATGCCGGCGGCGATGAAGGCCATGTTACAGCCGTCCAGATGTTCGGTAATTTCACCAAGGGTTTCCTCGGCAGCGGCCCGACCAACTTCCGGTCTTGCCCCGGCGCCCAGCCCGCTTGTAATGGACGCACCCATCTGCACCCGGCGGTCCGCGTTGGACCCCTGAAGCGCCTGGGCGTCCGTATTGGCGACGAGGAATTCTACACCCTCAAGTTGAGAGGCGATCATATCGTTGACCGCATTGCCGCCTGCGCCACCGACGCCGACAACCATAATTCTTGGCTTTAATTCCCGCTCAATATGCTGTTCGGGAACACTCAGGTTAATACTCATGATGACCTCCGGATAATCACTGGCGAAATCCTATAGTTTAAAAGTTTATATTCCGTTGAAACCCATTGAAGACTCGATGGAAATATACTGAGTCCCGGACTCTGTTTTTTGCCCGATCCGGTGCTCATGGATTGTTCGAAATTGATGCCTTCCATGGATTTTTTCCTCTTTCTCAAAAATTCTCTCTGAGCCACTGGCCAATACGACCGATTGGACTCCCGCTATCCTCTGTCGGTTGAAATGCGCCGGGTCTGTTTTCCTGATCTGCGCTGACCATGTAATGAACCAGCCCAGTGCATGTGGAAAATGCCGGACCGGACACGGCCTCGGCCAATCCATCAATGGCCTTGGGGCGGCCAATACGAACCTGACGGTCGAGAATATCGTTGGCCACGTCGGGGACTCCGGGCAACTGGGACGCGCCACCGGTCAAAACAACACGCGGCCCTGATACCTGCTCAAAGCCCGCACTGGCCAATCGGTCACGCACCAACTCGAAGGTTTCCTGTACCCGGGGGCGGATGATGCCGATCAACATGGATCGGGGCACCTGATTGGCTTCCGCCGTTCCGTCTTCACCGATCAACGGAACCTCAATCACAGCCCGGTCATCAGATGACGACGGTATGGCGTTACCAAACAACGTCTTGATTCGTTCCGCATGCCCCAGGGGTGTGGACAGGCCCCGGGCGATATCGCTGGTAATGTGTGATCCACCCAACGGAATGATGTCCGTGTGAACGAGTTCTCCATCGAAGAAAACGGCAACGGTTGTCGTGCCGCCCCCCATATCGATCATGGTGACACCCAGTTTGGTTTCGTCACCGACCAGGCACGACAGCGCCGAGGCATAGGGCGAGGCTACAGTATCGGAAACACCCAGATGGCAGCGCGACACCACGGTTTCCAGATTGCGGAGAGGTGGCGAAGACGCCGTGACCACGTGCATGTTCACGGCCAGGCGGTCGCCATACATGCCGACGGGATCACGCACACCACGCGTCCCGTCGATGCTGTAGCCGACCGGGATGGTATGCAGACGTTCGCGGGTTTCGCCTTCATCCAGCTCTGCATTGTTGGCGTTCAGGAGTCGGCGGAGATCAGCCTCGTCGATGCGGTGGCCGGCTGTTGAAACTTCATAGGCGATAAGGCGAGACCGGAGTGCTGCATTGGAAACATTGACCGTGACATCGCGAATATTTTCTTCGGCCATCTGTTCAGCGGTTTCTACGGTGGCGCGGATGGACACTTCCAACGCATCCATGTCCACCACCGCGCCGTTCTTCACACCGGCAGAAACCTGATGACCGATACCGACAATCTTCGGGCCAAATTCGCCCATGCGCGCGATCAGGCAGCACACTTTCGTCGTACCTATATCCAGTGCAGCGATCAAGCCGTTCTTGGGCCGGGACTGTCCATTCGCCTTTTTCATATCAATACCGTTTCCTGTTTCCTGATGAAGCGCCCATCGCCTTATGTTTCCTGTCCGAGCGCGGCGGGAAAGGACTCACCTGTTACCGCCTTTCGGACAATCAGGCGGTCCGGCAGGCGCAAATCAACAAGCTCGACGTCGCGTTCCAGAACACCGTGCGTCCGCTGGTATTGAGCGAGACGCGTCCACGCCATGGAGGCGTTTTCTTCCGGCAACTGCACATTAATTCCGCCGACCAGGCTCAGATTCCAGCGCCGCGCGCCAACCCTGATCGCGGCGCGAACCAGACTCATCAACTCAGGTTGAGAACCGAGGGTTTCGAGCAAACTTGCAGTATGCTGGGGCGCGTCGGCTCCGATAACGATCATCAGATCCTGATAGGCTTCCAGATTCTGCCGCTGAATGATGGAGCCTTCATAATCGATGAGCGCAAACTGCCCGTCGTTTTGCCAGAGCGCCAGTGGCTGGCGTTCTTCGACCGTCAACAGAATGGTATCCGGCAACATTCGTTCGACAGAAGCGCTGCGCACCCAGGGCAGGGCTTCCACCCGTTCTTTTGCCAGCGCGACATCAAACGCGAGAATGGGTGCGTTCCGCGCCGTCCCCAATGCGCGAAGCAGGTGATCACGTTCGGTATTGCTGCGCCCGACAACCAGCACTTCTTCGATCCGCAAACCGGCATGGGCGGAAACGGCAATCGCCTGCCACTTGGCGCTATCGGCCAACCGGGACAAAGCGCCGGTACGGAACATCCACCAACTACTGCCTCCCGCCAGAACCAGCAACAGTGCGGCAATGGTCGTGCGGAACCACCGGCGACGCCAGAGGGGCGTTGCGCGTTTGCGTGGTTTACCTTTGGGGCCAGGTGTCGATCCGGAGGGTGGCGCTATGGTCATGAATCGCACTCCGCATTTTCAACCATCCAGCTCACCAGTTCCTCGAAAGACATACCGATTTCCTGAGCCTGTTCCGGAACCAGTGATGTGGGCGTCATACCGGGCTGGGTGTTGACTTCGAGGATGTAAAGTTTATCGCCGTCGTAACGGAAATCTGCGCGGGTAACGCCCCGGCATTCCAGCGTGCGATGGGCGGTGACGGCCGCCTGCATGGCTTCTTCAAACAGGTCCTTGTCAATTTCGGCGGGGACAACATGACGTGAGCCGCCATCAACATATTTTGCATCGTAGTCATAGAAACCCCGGTGGGTTGAAATCTCGGTCACCGACATGGCCTTGGCGTCATCGCCCTTGCCCATGACAGCGACGGTGAGTTCCTGTCCGGGGATAAACCGCTCGACCATGACCTGCTCGCCAAAGGGCCAACTGATATCGTTATAGAGGGGTTCGTTATCGCCATCGCGGACAATATGGACGCCGACGCTTGAACCTTCATTCACCGGCTTGACCACGAACGGGCGCGGCATGGGATCACCCGCCATCAGGGTATTCTGATCACAAATAATCTCTTCAGCGACATGGAGGCCAGCCTGGGCAAACAGTCGTTTGGCCATGGGTTTGTTCATGGCGACGGACGATGCCAGCAGGCCTGAATGGGTATAAGGGATACCGAGAATATCGAGCACGCCCTGCACACAGCCATCTTCGCCGAAACGACCATGCAGTGCGTTGAACAGGATATCGGGATGGGGCAGCAAACGGGCCAGCAAACTGCCCATATCCCTCTGCACATCAATGGGCATGACAGTGTATCCGGCGCGTTGCAGCGCCTTCGAGCATGCGGCGCCACTGACCAGCGACACTTCCCGCTCGGCGGACCACCCCCCCATCAGGACGCCAATGGTTTTGCTCATATGCCCCCTCCTTCATCTGATCCGTCACGGGCAATACCGATGCGGCGGATCTCCCACTCCAGCAGGACCCCGGTCCGGGCATGGACCCGACGACGCACTTCGTCGCCCAACCCCTCCAGGTCGGTTGACGTGGCATCGCCGGTATTGATCAGGAAATTGCAGTGTTTTTCCGATACCATGGCGCCGCCCCGAACCATCCCCCGGCACCCCACATCATCGATAAGCTGCCACGCCTTGCGGCCACCGGTATCGATCAGGTTCGGGTTGCGGAACGTCGAGCCGCCGGTCTTGGTGCGGAGCGGTTGAGTTTCCTCTCGCTGGCCGCGGATTTCTTCCATGCGCAGGGCAATGGCGCCCCGGTCATCCGGGGTACCTTCCATAACAACGCCAACAACAATCCAGTCTTCCGGGATATCCACGTTCCGGTAACCGAAGCTCAATTCGTCGGCCCGCATGTGGCGCTGATTGCCATCGGAATCGACGACCCGTACATACAGCACAACGTCCTTCATCTCGCGCCCGTAGGCTCCGGCATTCATCCGAAGCGCCCCGCCAATGGTGCCGGGAATGCCGCTGAGGAATTCCAGCCCGGCCAGTCCGGCATCCCGTGCAGCGGCGGCGACACTCACATCCAGCGCCCCGCCAGCAGCCAGCACGCGGCCATCACGAACATTGACGCAACCAAAACCACGTCCCAGGCGAACGACAACGCCGGGTACACCGCCATCGCGAATCAGCAGGTTTGAGCCGACACCGATGACAGTTACCGGAATATCGGCGGGTTTGCCGTCCATGAATGTCGCCAGATCATCTGCGTCCG
>JAJFIE010000169.1 GCA_021775275.1 Rhodospirillales bacterium
TGCTCCAGGTGTGTGCCGGGGCTTCGTGGATACGTTCAAGGGCGCCGCCGATACGGAGATCACGTAGCGCTCCAAGCCAACCCGCCTGATTGGACGGAAGCGATTCGACGTAAGCCCGCACAACCTGAATGAACAAAACGCCGCCCAGGCGGTCGAGCAGCGCCGCACTCCCCATGCGTTCCGCTCGAAGTTCGCTAGAGATCAATTGCGACGTTGTTTCCAGCCATTCATGTGTGTCACTGCCGCCGCCTCTTATATGGATGAGTGGAGGAAGTTGGGCCAAAAGTGGATGCATCTCACCGCGGTCAAATGCCAAATGGCCACAGGAAATGGCTGTTATCGCGCCGTCGCCGCCGCTCCGTATGATATCCGGTTTGCGGGGCGGGTCGCCGACCATAAGATCCGTGAATTTCACGACCGGGACCGACAAATCGCTCTGTAAGTGATGAGTATGGCCGTGCGGCATCATGATGAGGTCGCCGGTGCCCAACGGTACCGGTTCGCCACCTTCCAAGGTAATGAACCCGTTACCGCTGAGAACGATGTGAAACATCGGTGAGGTGAGTCCTTCTGAGGATACTCCCCATGGTGAGCTGAACTCGGCACGGCCCAGAATGGCGCCTGACAGATGCACGGAGTCCAGAATGTCACTCAATACGTCCATGATGAGAAGTCCCGGTTATTTGTACGATGCGCCATATAAAATGCCTGATGCGCCATAGAAGCGCCGATTGAGCAAGATTATGTTGGCTTTAGTTGCTTGTCGAGATGAAACGGAGAGGAAAGAGAATATGACGACCGGTTTATCAATTAATTGGAAGCTTGAAGGCATGTATTTCGAGGCCTGTAACTGTGATGCTGCTTGCCCATGTGTGTTTCTAAGCCCTCCGACAACAGGTGAATGCACCGTATTTATCGGTTGGCACATAGACAGGGGCGTAATGGGAGACATCGATCTGGGCGGCCTTAATGTTGCCAGAGCAGTACACACACCGGGCCATATGCTGGAAGTCGAGTGGACTGCGGCGCTCTATCTCGATGACCGGGCCAGTGAGATACAAACCGAAGCCCTTACCCGGATATTCACGGGTCAAGTCGGCGGCAGCCCATCAAAGCTTGCCGCCCATATTGGTAATGACCTGGGCGTTCGTAGTGTGCCGATCGATTTCAAGTCCGAAGGCAAGAAACGGTCAGTTTCGATTCCCAATATCGTTGATGTCGAAATCGCCGCCATCGTCGGACAGGGTGATGGTGATGTGACCATCAGTGGCCATCCACTATGCGTCGCACCCGGGTACCCGGTAGTGGCAAGCCGGTCAAGTCACCTCAACTACACCGACCACGGATTGAGTTGGGAGATCAACGAAAAGACCGGGTTCTTTTCGCCATTCAATTATGCAAATTCATAACAATTATTCTACGAAAGGACGATATAATGACAGCTTTACAGGAAGGCCTTCGACATCCCGAGCACCTTGTTGAAACCGGTTGGTTAGAAGATCACCTGAACGACGCCAATTTGCGAATATTTGACTGCACCGTAATAGCCCAATTAAACCCTGAGCCGGATGCCAGATTTCCCTTCGTATTCGAAACCGGTCGCACACAGTTCGATGAAAGGCACATTCCCGGAGCCGGTTTTCTCAACCTGCTAGGTGAATTGTCCGATACGACGTCGGAACTCCCCTTTTTGATGCCATCCGAACAACAATTTGCCGATGCGATGAGCAAGGCAGGCGTAAGTGATGATGCCTACGTCGTTCTTTACGGCACGGCAGAACCTGTATGGGCGGCCAGAGTTTGGTGGATGCTGCATGCCTTCGGTTTTCGTAATGTCGCCATTCTAAACGGTGGCTGGGCAAAGTGGAGCGCAGAGGAGCGGCCTGTTTCCAGTGCAGCTTGTGCTTATTCACCTGGACAGTTCACCACACAGGTACGGCCAGAGTGCTTCGTCAACAAAGACGATGTCCTTGCGGCAATTGGCGACGACAATGTTTGTACCGTGAATGCACTTCCACCTCCCATATTTGCGGGAACTGGCGGTCCGGTATTCGGACGCAAGGGCCGGATCGTTGGCAGTGTCAATATTCCTTTCAATTCCTTGCATGACCCGGCGATGGGAACCTACTTGCCGGCTGAACAATTGCGCGAGAAATTCAGTGCAGTAGGGGCCGACAATGCGGAGCGGATCATCGCTTACTGCGGTAGCGGGATTGCGGCCTCTAATAATGCCTTCGCTCTTACTCTGCTGGGGTATGAAAACGTCACCATATACGACGCATCCCTGGCTGAGTGGGGTCATGACGAAACACTGCCTATGGAGGTGGGATGAGGTTGAGCGTGACGCCAGCGAGTGTGGAATCAATGATCCGGCGGGATCGCCGGGTCATCCTGATTGGCCTGATTGGCATCTCTGTACTTGCATGGAGTTATCTCGTTTTGGTGACGGACAACATGATGATGGCTATTCGCTTCGTGTCATGGACCACTGCCGATTTCACCATGGCGTTTGTTATGTGGGCGGTGATGATGGTGGGTATGATGTTGCCCACAGCCAGTCCCATGGTGCTTATGTTCGCCAAGGTCAACGGGAACCAGCATCGCGAAGGCGAACCAATCGTATCGACCGGAGTTTTCGTTGCCGGATACCTTGCAATCTGGGCGGTGTTTGCTTTGGCAGCGACCCTTCTGCAATGGGGATTGCAAGCGACCGGACTGCTCTCTTCCGCCATGGGTATGGTCAATGTTGTCGTTGGCGGTAGCATCATGATTGTCGCCGGCATATATCAATGGACGCCCTACAAGAACACCTGTTTGCGGTTTTGTCAGACACCACTCGGTTTTTTCATGACACAGTGGCGTGACGGGGTCGGTGGCGCTTTCCGTATGGGCCTGTCCCACGGCGCGTATTGCGTGGGCTGTTGTTGGGCGCTGATGCTACTCATGTTTGTGAGTGGTGTAATGAACCTGCTGTGGATGGCTGTTCTTGTGGTGTTGATATTAGCCGAAAAGATCACACCACCCAATTTCTGGTTATCACGGATTGTCGGCATGGTGCTGGTGACGTGGGGTGGTTGGATGCTGGGCACAGCCATATGAGAGAAATTGGAGAGGACAACGTGAGTGATATGAATAACACCGACATGAAAGAATTCTGGAATGGCGTGGGTGGCGAGAAATGGGTGCGTTTTCAGGAAACCATGGATGTGCACCTGCTTCCCTTTGGCCAAAAAGCCATGACGGCGGCAGACTTCGCACCGGATGAGACGGTGCTCGATGTCGGGTGTGGTTGTGGTGATACGTCACTTGAGATAGCACGCCGTGTCGGGTCAGACGGTCGGGTGCTGGGGGTTGATATTTCCGAGCCGATCCTGACCCGCGCCAAGGCGCGGGCGACCTCT
>JAJFIE010000170.1 GCA_021775275.1 Rhodospirillales bacterium
GGATACAACACCGAGCAGAACAAAGGCCGGGAATTCCCAGAGCGATGCAAAAAGGGTCTCGGAAACAAAAAATGCCGGAAAGTCGCCATACCAGCTTCGGGTCAAAACGGTTCCCGCCACACTGGCAATGACAATGGGAGCGAATGAACGGAGCGCGTAATGGCCAACAATGACTTCGCTGGCGAACAGGGCGCCGGCAATAGGTGCATTGAAGGACGCCGCGACAGCAGCGGATACGCCGCACCCAAGCACGGTGCGTGCGAGGGCGCGGGACAGATGCAGTTTCCGCGTCAACCATCCGGCAAGGGAAGCCCCCAGATGTACCGCCGGGCCTTCCCGCCCGACGGAAGCGCCACACCCGATGGACGCGGCGCTGGCAACGGCCGCCGCGACCCCATCCCGGAAAGACATGTATCCATTGCGCCGGGCATAGGCCTCGATCACATCCGGAATGCCGTGTGGCCGCCTGTCGGGTAGTGTCCAGTGAATAAACAGGCCGACCAGCAGACCGCCTGCGGTTGGCACCAACAGCAAAAGCCACCATGGATGATCCGCCGCATGAGAATACAAACGGAGGGACATCGTGCCAAAATACAACCATTGTATCCCCGCGATGCCCTCACGAAACACGATGATCGCGCCACCTGCGGTCAGACCAATGGCCAGGGCAAGCGCTGCCAGGACGAGGTGATCGTGACGAAATGCCGCTTTCACATTTCGGCGAATGTGTTGGAACGTCAGCAGTGTTTTCCGTCGATGCATGGTATCCCCATTACCGTCTGCATCAACGGATGTAACGCGCGGGCGCGAAAAGATCAAATGGGATCATCTTCCCGGTCAAGGGGGCGCCAGATGGTTACTCAAAAATCTTTATGCACGTCCAGAAGATCGCTCCGGAAAGGATTGCCGAACAAGGCACTGTGATGACCCAGGCTGCAACAATGGTCCACAGGTGCTGGCGGCGTACCAGCTTGCGTCTTTCCATGCGTTCGGCGGTGGGCATGACTTCCCACTTGGATGGTGGCTTGTCAGAGAATTTGCCGTGATTGATGTGGGTTTTACGGGCGGTAACATATTCACGCAGGAAACCAACGCCGAAAACCGCCCCGACCGCGATGTGAGTGGAACTCACCGGCAACCCTAATGCCGATGCTGCAATCACGGTAATCGCTGCCGAAAGTGCAACGCAATAGGCCCGGACGGGATTTAACCGGGTAATCTGATCGCCGACGGTTCGGATCAGTTTTGGCCCAAACAGGAACAACCCCATGGTGATGCCGGCAGCACCCACAAACAGAACCCAGGCCGGTATACCGACCTTTGTGGAGATTGCACCGGATGAGGCGCTATCGACGATGGCGGCCAATGGTCCAACAGCATTTGCAACATCATTGGCGCCGTGCGCAAACGACAACAACGCCGCCGCACAGATTAGGGGTAGATGGAACAATTCCCGGATGGATTTGTTGCGGTTCTCCATGCCCTCGGCACGGCGCCTGATCAGGGGTTTCATGACAACATAGGTGACAACAAACATGGCCCCGCCGACGGCGATCGGCACCCAGGGTTCGGGTTTCCAGATTTTCTTCAGGCCCTTCATAAGAAGGTAGGCGGAGAAAGCACCGGCCATAATGGCAATGAGTACGGGAATCCATTTTTTGGCTCCGGCTATTTTATCAGGCTGGTAGATAATGAGCGTCTTGATGGAATACAGGAACGCCGCCGCAATGACACCGCCAAGCACAGGCGATATGATCCAGCTCGCGGCGATTTTACCCATAACAAACCAATTAACGACACCGAAACCCGCGGCAGCAACAGCACCACCGGCAACGCCGCCGACGATAGAGTGCGTGGTGGAAACAGGTGCGCCGATCCAGGTCGCCAGATTAATCCACATGGCGGCAGCCAGGAGCGCCGACATCATCGCCCAGATGAAGATGCGTACGTTGGCGAATTGGTCGGCGTCGACAATGCCCTTGGAGATCGTCTTGACCACGTCGCCACCGGCGAAATAAGCCCCTGCCGTTTCGAATATCGCTGCCATCACAAGTGCGCCGCCAAGGGTAAGCGATTTGGCGCCAACGGCAGGGCCCACGTTATTGGCGACATCGTTAGCGCCAATGTTAAGCGCCATGTACCCACCGACAACACCTGCGGCGATAATGAATGTCTGGTTATCCAGGCCTTGGGACAAGCCGTTGGCGACAACCCAGATGATCGCGAGAAATATGGCCGCGACACCGATTCCGAGGTTCTTGCGTGCCAGGAAATGTGTAAAATTTTCGACCCGTTCAAGTTTGAACAGATCTTTTCCGAGGGTCTCTTTGTACACGAATCAGGCTCCTTGATAGATATGGAGCCTACTGTTTAGGTGCGATGATAATCAAGCCGGATCACGATCAAGCGCGTAACCGGCGGAACGGACGGTTCTGATTAAATCGAGTTGCCCCCCCGCATTCAGAGCCTTGCGCAGGCGGCGGATGTGCACATCAATGGTCCTGGATTCGACGTGGATGTTTGCATCCCAGGCCCGGTCCAGCAACTGATCACGTGAGAAAACCCGTCCGGGTTTTTCCAGAAATACCCTCAGCAACCTGTATTCCGTTGGGCCAAGATGAATAGGCGTGCCATCCCGGGTGACACGGTGCGCCAGCGTATTCATGGCAATTCCGGCGTATTCCAGCGAATCATTATCCATATCCGGGCGGCTGCGGCGCAGGATCGCATGGATGCGCGCCACCAGTTCCTTGGGAGAGAACGGCTTTACCATGTAATCGTCGGCGCCTGCCTCCAGGCCCAGAACCGTGTCGGTTT
>JAJFIE010000018.1 GCA_021775275.1 Rhodospirillales bacterium
CAGCGCCTTGAAGACATCGCCGAAATACAGCGGCAAGGTCGTATACTGGGTGTCCGGCGAGTAGAGGATGTAAGCGACCTTATGGCCTTGCTGTTGCGCCCATTCCGCCGAAACCGTGGCTTGCACATTGTCACCGGGGAAATTGGCAAACATGTAGTCACCGCCCATGAGAGGCAGGGTCGGCGATGAAGCGCAGGTCGAGAAGGCAGGAATCTTGGCGTCCCCCGCCAATGCCGCCGCCGCGAAGGAAGGATCGGCGTCACACGGAGTAACAAGGACGTTCACGCCGTCATCGATTAACTCCTGAACGGCAATCGAGGTTTGCGCCGCATCGGAACGGACGTCCTTTTCAATCAGCTTGATCTTGATATTGCCGCCGATGCCGCCTGCATCATTGATTTCGTTTACGGCCAGATGCAACCCCTCGATAACCGGTCCGTCGTAAGGCGCCAGCCCACCTGTCTGGGCGGTCGCGACACCAACCGTCAGGGTTTCAGCCGACGTGGCAAAGGGGGTGAGCGATAACGCAACCGCCGCACCCAATGCTAATGGTCTCAAGTATTTTTTCATTTGATCGTCTCCTTTGGGCTTTTGTGGTGATGAAATTTCATTCGTTGATGATTTCAGCCATTTTCCTGGCTGATTTGCGACCGAGATAGGCTTCGATGACGGCAGGATGTCCCTGGACCTCGGTCGGTGATCCTTGTGCGACTAACTTGCCTTCGTTCAACACGATCACCCGATCACACAGACGCATGATCAGGGGCAGATCGTGATCGATGATCAGAATACCCATTCGGCGGGTTTCCTTCAGATGCCGCAAATCTTCCATCAGGGCATCGGTTTCCTCGCGGTTCATGCCCGCTGCGGGTTCATCGAGGAAAAGAAATTTCGGTTTCAGCGCCAGCGCCCGGGCAATTTCGACCCGGCGCTGATCGCCATAAGACAGTGTCGATGCGAAGACGCCGGCTTTATCCGTCAAACCCATGGCGGCAATGGCATTGTCAGCGATGGATGCTGCCTGCAATACAGGCGTGCGCGGCCAGTTCATCAGTGCGGAAATCATCACGTTCCGGCGAACCGTCAGCGATGAAAACAAGCGGATATTCTGAAACGTCCGCGCGACTCCATGGCCCGCCATTTTATGGGACGGTTGCCCCGTCACATCGCTGTCATTGATATAGACATGGCCCTGCGTCGTGGGCAACGTGCCGGACAGAACATTGACCAATGTTGTCTTGCCGGAACCGGTGGGGCCGATGAGGCCGACACTCTCCCGGTCTTCAAGTTCGATGGACACGTTATCCACGGCCACCAGTCCATCAAACGACTTGATAATTTCATGCGCTGTAATTTTGGTCGGCGGACCAATTGCCGTTGCGTCCATGTCTGGTTGCCCATGGCCGTCAGGCGTGATATCCGGTGCCGGCAAAATAAGTTCATCCCACTCGGAACGATCTAGCAGACCGCCGCTTTTTCGGTACATGACCAACAGGATGATCAGGCCAATGCCGATCTGGGTGGTGCCGAACATCTGCGGTAACTGAAATCCGAATACCTCCACCCCGCCTTCCAGACGACGCAGGGTCTCGGTAACAGCCGTGATCAGTATGGTGCCCGCCAAGGCGCCGCTGACAGTAGCCATGCCACCGACGATCAACATGGCAAGCAGCAGGAATGTATCGACGAAGAAAAATTTCTTGGCTGAAAATGCACCAAGGAAATGACCCAGCAATACCCCGGCAATGGCGACGACCCCGGCGCTGATCACCCATGACAACAACCGGTGGCTTCGAACATTGACGCCCATGGCGCTGGCCGCCAGCGAGTCGTCGCGGGTCGCCCGCAGTTTCACGCCCGGGACGGAATCCCGGAACACTCTGGCGATAATAATTGCCGCCAGGGCGCCGATAACAGCGACAAACAGATCTGTTTCCCGTGGTACGCCAAAGAATGACTGACTGCCCCGCGTGATATCGCGCGCACCGATAATGACCCCGTGCACGATGATAAGCAGCGCCAATGTAGCAATGGTCGCGGCGGATCCTTCCAGCCTGGCGATGACAATGCCGATCACAAACGCAACCGCCATGACGAAGATGACTGAAATAAGGGTTGCCGTCAGAAGGTCAAAATGCGCTACAGCAAGAAAATCCGGAAGCCGCGACAGCGTCATCTGCTTCATGGCCACGGGCATGGTCAGAATACCTGACAGATACGCGGCAAGCCCCATGAAGGCCAGATGACCAAAGCTGAGGATGCCGGAATTACCCGAATAGATGCCCATTCCGAGGACGGCAATCAGATTGATCAGAAAGACAATGAGCATACGTTCGATACCGCCGCCACTGATGGCGGCGATCAAAGACGACAGAATGATCAATCCGACAAAGCCGCCGGTCCCAATCCAGGTGCGGACGTTCACGTTTTCCTCCCTTGGGGCAGCTTATGCGCCCTGCTCCCAAACCATTGAAGATCAAATATATACTCCAAAGCAAGAAAAATTTGCAAAAATGTCATAAATTATCCAAACTGCCTGCCAGGCGGCACCAGGCATCATCAACAAAACCGGTGATCGTGGTATCCGGTACGCCAGGGAATACGGAGAAAGAAGAACGTGAACGTCGATCAAGCGGTTCGAAATTCCATGAGCACTCTGACATCCGCAGAACGGAAGGTGGCGACGGCGTTGCTTACTGATTATCCATTTGCGGGGTTGATGACCGTTGCCGAGCTTGGCAAGCGCGCGAACGTCAGCGGCCAGTCCATACTGCGGCTTACGTCGAAACTCGGCTTCGACGGGTACAGCAATTTCCAGCAAGCCTTGATCAGCGAAATCAAGGAAGGCTACCACTCTCCGGTGCTTCTGCGCGAAATCCGTGGCGACGGGGACGCGGGTGACTCGTTTCTGGCCAATCTCACTGAAACAACAATCAACGCCATACGCGAAACGGCAGCGCTGGTATCGGAAGAACATCTGAATGCCGTGAGCGTTCTGCTGAGCGATCAGCGGCGGTCGATCTCTCTTCTGGGTGGACGCATGAGTGACGCCCTGGCCTCTTATTTCTTTCGCCACCTCAGGCAGATACGCCCGAAGGTCTATAAGGTTCCGGGTTATCAGGAAGAATGGCCCGAATACCTGTTGCGCATGGGAAAAAACGATGTGGTCGTTATGGTTGATTTCCGGCGTTATCAGCCGGACCTGTTACAGTTCGCCGAGCGCGCCGTCCGTGAGCGCGGCGCCCAGATTATCCTGATTACGGATAAATGGCTGTCGCCCATCGCGAAACACAGTTCGCACATTCTTCCAAGCGCCATTGACGTGGGCACACCATGGGATACG